>MNYC01000009.1:1194-9083 GCA_001872945.1 bacterium CG2_30_37_16 | reverse complement strand
AGCCATAAACACGACCCAATCCGATTTATCAGAGCCAAAGATTTTACATTTACTTACGAAACGAGAGTTGGATGTCAAAAGAGGAGCAGATTCGCATATAGATAATGACTTGCTTCAAGATCTTGGTATCGTCTCTAATTTTGGTGGTGAATTTAAGCCTACTACCGGTGGCTATCTTATATTTGCGCAGGATCCTCCGCAAGAACGAAATCCTTACGAAAGATATTTGGTACGGTGCGTCCGCTTTGCAGGTAACGACGCGGCGCGTGAAATTATTGATAGCACGGATATAAAAGGAACGCTTGATGTTCAAATAGACGATTCTTATAGATTTGTTTTAAAAAACATTAGAAAAACTGCTGAGATTGTTGGAACAAAGCGAGTTGAAAGATTCGAATATCCCGAAGCAGCCATACGAGAAATTATCGCAAACGCCGTAATCCATCGTGACTACAAAATCATAGAAACCTACGCCCAAATTAAAATTTTCACTGATAGAATCGAAATTTTAAATCCTGGCTCGCTACCACCTGGTGTTACGGTAGAGAATATTAAGGATGCACAATTTAGCCGTAACTCCATGATTGCTGGCCGTTTGAAAGACCTTGATTATTTGGAAGAGTATGGGAGAGGTATTGATATTGTCTTAAAGAAGATGGAAGAATGGGGTCTGCCGTCTCCACTTTTCCGTAATCTTGTAAATAGTTTTGAGGTTATTCTCTTGAGCGATAAATATAAGAATCTTAATGAACGGCAGATGAAAATTATTGATACCCTTCTTATTAAAGGAAAATTAACCATTCAAGATTGTCAGAAGATTTTAAAGGGGGTGCCGCGAGCAACCATCAACTATGATCTTAGGGACTTAAAAGATCTCGGGGTTATCGAGTCTCATGGTGCGTCGGTTAGTATTTTTTATACGCTGGCTTTTTAGAGGCTTTTATAAGCAATCCTAGAAAGCCGCATAAATATGGCTAATTTTAAGGGAGGGCATAGCGAAAGCATTTATAAGCAATTAATATGACTTGGCCAACAAAAAAATTAGGAGAAGTATTAGTTGGAGTAGTTTTCGTCACTGCCGCGTCTTTTCTTTTTGCTAAAGGCGCTTATGGTTGGGGAACAACTTTAGTTTTAGCGTTACTACTTCTACTTAAACTGGACGCGCTTGCGGAATTAGCTTTTAGTGCAACTGATGGGTTGCGAGCAAAATTTAAAACTCCCGCAGAGAAAATTGAAGAGGAAATAAAAGAGAACCAGCAACCAATCACGAATCAGAACTTCGCGCGTTTTCGGAATATTGAAGTAAAAATTCTTGACGATCTCCAAAAAAGGTATGGTGGTGAAATGAAAACCCTTATTCATTTTCTTTACGGTCAACCTGATAAGCCAGAATTTAGATATACTCCAGATGGAACCCTACAGACAGAAAACACGATTTACTTTTTTGAAATTAAATATGTTCTAAAGCCGGAATTTGCAAAAAATATTATCGGCAAAACCGTTAAATATCTAAAGGAGGTATACTCCAAACTTTCTCCAAGTATTGGTGATAAGAAATTTGTTATTAAATTAATTTTAGCCAGTGGATACGACCTCAGCAAGATGCATTTCGAGACACCAAAAGGTATTGAAATCGAGTTTTTTAAAGTATGACTTGGCCAAAAAATTAGGAGAATTTTATGTTAGATACAATTACTACAAATTTTCTGATAATGGCGATTTCAGTAGGAGAAGTTAAACTTTCCGTTCATAACAATTTCGACTTAGATCAATTGGGCAATATGTTTATACCTTGGGGAAAAGTAACGGTTTCTGAAATAGCGAGTGGTAAAAAAATATCTGAACACGAATGGGATCGTAAGCAAGCAAAATTCAATTTTTTTAAAGACCGAATCTTAAAATGTAAGTTTTTTGACACAACAATCTTCGTTGTTACTAAGGGAGAAAACTTTCAGCTTCTAATAATTGACGGTGTGCACAGAGCGATAGGTATTCAGAAAGCGCTAATCGAGAATTCTGATCTTAAAGATACAATCAACCTTCGGGTATTACTAATTGAGTCCTCTAATATGAGCAGATTACCTGACTATCAAGTTATTTTATGAAAAACCCTTGGCCAATAAAAAAATTAGGAGAAGTTACCGAAATCTATAGTGGCGGAACACCGAGAAGAGCAAATCCTGACTATTGGGGGAATGATGTGCCTTGGTTGACAATGGAGGATGTGAACAAAGGACTTGAAGTTGTTGGTACAGCCCAATATATTTCGAACAATGGTTTAAAAAACAGTAATGCACAACTTATTCCAGCCGGAAGTGTTAATCTAAGCTGTACTGCCTCCGTCGGCAATGTAACAATAAGTAGAATACCACTAGCTACAAACCAACAGTTTAATTCATTTCACCCCAAAGAAGGAACAAATTTAATATCAGAATATTTGGCTTATAGGTTAATGTTCGATAAAGCAAAAATTAAAGCCTTGGGTGGATCAACAACCTTTCAGTTTATAAGCAAGAACGCAATTTCAAATTTCGAAATTCCAATTCCTCCGGAAAGTGTTCAAAAACAAATCGTTGAGCGGATGGATAAAATCGCCGAGGCGCAGAAGTTGAATGACGAACTCCTCCAAAAATCCGACGAGCTTTTCCAATCGCTTTTACATCAAGAGCTTGATGCCGCCAGTAGGGATTGGGAGCTTAAAAAGCTGGGAGAGATTTGTGAAAAAATTATACAAGCCCACCCTTCAAAATTTTTTAAGAGAAGTTTTCATTATATCGATATCTCGTCAATTAATAGCAAAAGTAAAACTGTTGAGGCTTTTTCGACTTGTTCGATAGACCAAGCTCCATCACGGGCGAGAAAGTTGGTACAAAAAAACGATATTCTTTTCGCAACGACACGACCGTATCTTGAAAACATTGCAATAGTTCCTGATACATGTGAGGATTTCGTGGCTTCAACTGGTTTTTGTGTTATCAGAGCTAACACCGAATATACGACACACGATTTTTTATTTTTCAATGTGATTTCTAGACCATTTATTAGGAAAATATTACCATTTCAGCGGGGAGCGAATTATCCCGCCGTTTCAGACAAAAATGTGTACGGTATAAAAATTCCGCTTCCACCCCTCGAAACCCAAAAACAAATCGTTGAAAAACTTTCCGCGGCACAGGAATATAAAAAACAACTTTTGGAGCAGAAATTGAAATTAAAGGAATTATTTGACAGCGTATTACATAAATCTATAGAGTGAACTTTTTGTCCTTCGGCGCCGCTCAGGACAACCCCGAGCTTGTCGAATGGGTTGATTCTGTTTTGCACAAAAGCATGAAGGGAGAAATGAATTAACGACGAAAGTTAATTTTCAATAGAAATTTTTGAAGAATATGAGAATATTACCTTCTTATGATTTAGACAAAATTAAATTTGCCACTGACGGGACAACTTTTGAACGGGCGGTCGGATTATATGAATCCGGCAAAGTAACCGAGTTTAAAGCCAAAATGGACGGCTTCTCTGCCGTTGTGCTTGGTGGCAGTCTGTATCATGTGTTTGTATCCGCAAGAAACTACAATCACGGCAGTTGCGATTGCTACCTTGGTCAAAACGATACGTTTTGTAAACACATGGTGGCGGTTGCCATCCGGGCAGTTACCGGCGGCAAGCCGTTAAGCGGTGAGGATAAGCAGCTTCTGAGTCGGCCAACTTGCAGCGGCAGATTAGGAAAATTGAACAAAGAAGAGTTAGCTACGATTAAAAAATCTATCACAGTCGCTCTGCGATATATAAAGCCATACGTGGGTCCATCCCGCATTTGGTTTGCATATCAGGATTCTTTACAAGAGGGATGTAATCGTTTGTCGGCTATTGTGTCTAATTTGCCGGTAAACGAACAGACGGCGCGACTTTTGGTTAATATACTCCTTCGACTAGATAAGAAACTTATCTTAGGCGGGGTTGACGACTCCGACGGCACAGTCGGCACTTTTATTGAAGAGATCGTACAAGTACTTAAACAGTATGCGAAGCTTGATTCTACCTGTCTGCAAGCATTTTACGAGCTAAAGGATAAGAAAACCTGTTTTGGTTGGGAAGAGCCGCTTTTGGAAATTATTAACGGTAAGATTAAAATATAACTCAATTTATGGAGTGGGAGAGGGGAGTTGAACCCCTTTCTTAACCTTGCCCCGCAAAATTTGCCTTCTTTGGGGAAGCGGTGGAAGGGAATCGAACCCTCAACCTTCTCCTTGGGAAGGAGACGTTCTGCCGTTGAACTACCACCGCGAATTTACGGGGTAAAGTCCGGTTTGGGTTAAGCCGGCAAACTAATCCCGCGGATAGTTTCATTTTATAGGATCAGTCATTTAAAGTAAATTATAGAACCACATCCTCTTCTAAAAAGAGAGGATTAGAATTCGAAACTGTCGGAATGGCGCTTCCTTAAAGTCTAGGGCAAATGAGTTGATTCCCGCCATGGATCAATGGATTTCCGTTTGGCAATCTTCCAAGGGTATTCGCTTTGTCAATGAGATGCCACAAATCTCCTCGTCCGTAAATCTGTTGGGCAATTTCCCACAATGTGTCTCCTTGATGAACCGAATAAATAATGGGCGAGTTTCCTATTCCGGTTTCGGCCAGCTCAGGTTCTGCCTGGTTTTCATCATTTTGTTCTGTTACGGCAACGTGTTCTGCTGCAGCTTGTTGCGGGATTTTTAAGCTATCTCCAGGATTAACCACGTATAATCCACCCATAGTCGGGACTATTTGATTTAGATCAGCAATCTCTTTCCAGCGATAAGGATCATTTAACTCCTTTTTAGCAATTGACCAAAGCGAATCGCCCTCTATTACGGTGTATGTTGAGTAATTATTTTCAAGTGAATTTTCTTCACGGTTAATAGTCAGATCACTTAAGACCTCTCCGGTATCACTTTGATTTTCCTGATTTAGATCTTGGGTAATCTTTTCTTCATCCGCAGGAAAAAGATTCTTATCTCCGGTTTTTTCAAAGTAATTAAAGACTAGAAAAACAATGGTTAGGATTAAAATGACAGCTGCCAAAAAGCCGGATCGATTCCGTGGATTATCCCAAAGCTCCTCTTTTATCTTTGAAATAAGGTTGTTTGATTGTGCCATTTAAGTTAATTCACCCCCTTTGATTATTTAATATTTAAATTTTAGAGATAAAAAAGCCGCCAAAGGAATTTATAGGGCGGGCAGTAAAAACTATGGCGGACCCGACCGGATTCGAACCGGCGCTCTTCTGCTCGACAGGCAGATGTGTTAGGCCGCTACACTACGGGTCCAAAACGAATTAAAAAAGATTAATAACAATCTAACAAATCTTTTATTGCGAGTCAATGATTAAAATGACCATCCGGACATTATTCTAGTTTTTAAATGTAAGAAAGTTTGCATAAGACACATACATTATATCAGTAAGCATTTATTCTTTAAATGAACAATAAATTTTTCCAAAAATAATATTTGATGAAAAAAGTTATACATAATAACAATTAGTGCTATCAATACCAAATTCGTCTTAATTATATCCAAAATATAAAAAGTAAATTGAGGTCATCCGATACTAATTTGGATCAGATTAAACTTAAGTAAACATGTGACATTTTGAGCTTTTTAATGTATAATATAATTTATCTTTCGAAATAATTTTCTTGAGGGAGGTGAAAGCAAATGTGGATTTTTCCGATTATTATTTTGCTGTTACTTATTGTTTTTGTCTGGGCACTTTACAACGGACTTGTAACCGCCAAAGCCAGAGTTCAAGAATCATGGAGCGGGATTGATGTGCAGTTAAAAAGAAGATCAAGTCTGATACCTAATTTAATTGAAACCGTCAAGGGATACGCTAAACACGAGCAAGCAATCTATGACAAAATAATGAAGGCAAGGGAAGGATTGGGTTCGGGTTCCAAAAAGGAACAAGCAAAAGCTAATGACGCCATTTCTGAAGCCTTAAAATCAATTTTTGCCATTGCTGAATCAAACCCGGAATTAAAAGCCAATCAAAATTTTTTAAAGCTTCAAGAAGAACTGTCTGACACTGAGTCAAAAATTGCCTACTCTCGTCAGTTCTATAATGCGAACGTTATGGATTATAATGTGAAAATTAAGATTTTTCCAAATGTTTTGATCGCCAATGCGCTTGGTTTCAAAGAAGAAGAATTTTTCCGTGCTGCGGAAGAAGAAAAGGCAGATGTCAAGGTAGATTTCAACCTAAACCAAAAGTAGGCAAACCTCATATACCCAAATAACTTTGATTTGTAATTTAAGATGTTGTTATTTGGGGAATACTCAACTATATTGATCGCCAACCTGAGGAAGTTGAGTATATAAACGCATTACTGAAACCCCGAATTATCGGGGTTTCTTTTTAACCTTGACAGATTATTTTTTTTAGTATAGTAAGTTAATATGGAAGACAGACAGATTGTCATTCTCGATTTTGGATCTCAGACCACTCAGCTTATTGCGCGACGAATTCGCGAAATGGGAGTGCGGACTGAGATTTTTGCGTTTAACACCCCGGTAACTGAAATTCGGAAACACCACCCCTTTGGAGTGATTTTGTCGGGCAGCCCCTTTTTTCCTTGGCAAACCGGTGCTCCCAAACCAGATCCTCAAGTATTTACCATCAATGTGCCCATCTTAGGTCTTTGTTACGGTCTGTATCTTTTGACCGAGAATCTTGGAGGTAAAGTTTGGGAATTACAGAATAAAGAATACGGCATGGCTAATCTCAAGATTGGAAAATCCGAAAAACTGTTTGCAGGTTTACCGCGGGAGTTTACGGTTTGGATGAGCCACGGGGGTGAAGCTAGAAACCTTGAAGACAAGGGAATAAAGATCCTTGCCAGCACGGAAAATACCAAGATTGCCGCTTTTCATCATCCAGACAAAAAATTCTGGGCACTGCAATTCCATCCTGAGGTAATGCACACCGAGCATGGCAAGAGCATACTTTCTAATTTTGTTTTCCAAATCTGCGACGCCTCTAAAAACTGGAAGATTGAGAATTGGATCCAGGATAAAATCGCCCAGATAAAAGAGACTATTGGCGACAAAAAAGCTATCTGTGCAATTTCCGGCGGTGTAGATTCGACGACTTCGGCTATTTTGGTTGGAAAAGCTATCGGTCGCAATCTTACCTCTATTTTCGTTAAGACGGGATTAATGCGCCTATATGAGTCGGATGAGGTTACCACAGCCTTAAAAAAGTTAGGATTAAAATTAAGGGTTGTCGAGGCTCAAGAAAGATTTTTAACCAAACTGGCCGGAGTTACCGATCCCGAAGAGAAAAGGAAAATAATCGGTCGCGAATATATCGCCATCTTTGAAGAGGAGGCTAATAAAATCAAAAATGTTGAATTTTTAGTTCAAGGAACAATTTATTCGGATCGCATAGAAAGCCAGCGGGCGCAATCTTTGGGAACGGCCAGCAAAATTAAAACACATCATAACGTTGGCGGATTGCCAGCAGATATGAAGCTAAAACTGGTAGAACCCCTGTCTGAAATTTTCAAAGATGAGGTACGATATGTAGCACGCAAACTGGGATTGTCAGAGGAGATCGCTGGACGTCATCCTTTTCCGGGGCCGGGTTTGGCAATTCAAATTATCGGCGAGGTAACCGAGGAAAAGCTGGATATTTTAAAACGTTCCGATGCTATTGTAGTTGACGAGATTCGTAAGGCTGGTCTGTATGATAAAATCGGGGAGATTTTCGCCAATTTTGTGGGAGTTAAGACTGCCGGAGTCAAAGGCGACGCACGAGCCTACCAGTGGTTGATCGCTATTCGTTCGGTTGATCCTTCAGATTTAATGACCTGTGATTGGTCGCGTATTCCGTATGACGTTTTGGCCAA
>MNYC01000009.1:0-1183 GCA_001872945.1 bacterium CG2_30_37_16 | reverse complement strand
CCAAGATTTCGAGGAGGATAACCAACGAAGTCCATGAAGTTAACAGGGTAGTCTACGATATCACCCAAAAACCGCCGGGTACGATTCGGTGGGAATAAGAAAATAAGTTAAAAGTAAAAAGTTAGAAGTCAAAAGTTAAGGTCAAAAAGGTAGTTCTCCATAAAAGTCAAACAATAAGATTATTATACTTCAACCAAGCGAGTAATAACGAACGCATGGAGAAGTACAACAAATAACTCAAAACTGAAAACAACTAACTTAAAAGTCAAAAAAATTATAACGATAAAGCAAGGAGGAAAAATTATGCAAAAGCAAAAAATAAATTCTTCTGATTTTGCCGAAAGGATGGGAGCGTATTCACATGGTTATAAGATCGATGTGGGCGATTCGGTTTTAATCTTTACAACAGGGCAAATTGCAATGGATAAGGCCGGAAATGTATTACATCCCGGCGATGCAGGAAAACAAGCCGAATTTATTTTTGAGTCTCTACAAAAAATTCTCAATGAGGTAGATGCAGGTTTGGATGATGTTATTAAAGCCACAATTTTTGTCACCGATATGAAAGATTTTTCAAAAATATCACCAGTACGCAACAAATATTTCAAAAACTCCGAGCCCGTTTCAACTTTAATTGAAGTCAGCAAACTTGTTAAAGATGGATGTAGGCTCGAAGTTGAAGTTGTGGCTGTAAAGAAAAAATAATACAAGGAGAAAATTATGCAGGATCTTAGAAATCTGCCTTTATATTTAACCTACGACGACGTTTTAATTTCGCCGCAGTTTTCCAATGTCGGCTCCAAAGACGGTAACACCAAAACCCGGGTTTCAAAAAATGTCGAAATCGAAATTCCGATAGTTTCTTCACCCATGGATACCGTTACCGAGGAGGCAATGGCTGTTGCAATAGCCGAAGAAGGTGGAATCGGAGTTATCCACCGCAATATGACCGCTCAAAATGAGGCGAAACAAGTCAAAAATGTTAAAGCCAAAAACCTGCAGGTTATCGGTTCAGTCGGTCCGTTTGATTTGGAACGCGCCAAGATGCTTGAAGAGGCAGGCGCCGATGCAATTTTAATTGAAGTGGCACATGGATCGAAAAAGGATATTCTAGAGAGTGCTAATAAAATTAAAAAGGAAATTAAATGCGACTTGATCTGCGGAAGTATCGCCACCAAAGAGG
>MNYC01000060.1 GCA_001872945.1 bacterium CG2_30_37_16 | reverse complement strand
AACGAAGTCGAGAAGCATGAGCTTCAAGCCTGTCCTGAGCTTGCCGAAGGGTTCTCCACCCTTTTCGAGGAGTCGAACAATATATACCGTGATTTGGTGGGAAGGGAGTAACAGATAACAGTTAACAAATCTACCTTTTCTTATCGTTGCGACTCCGGTAATCGCCAGACACAGTAATCCCTCCATGCCACCGCTCCCAACTGTCATTCCTGCGTAGGCAGGAATCCAGAATTAAAAATTTGATCTTTTTGCTTTTTCTTTTCCACTTTTGGCAGTCCTAAATACTCAGGGTAAACGTCAGTGGAGCAAAACTGCCGATCCCGACGGATCCGTATGGACACGCTACAAAATCGGATTAGCACATAAGGCTCGTTCACTAATGAAAAACCTACACGGCTTTTCGTTTTCAACTCAAAGTTGCCCCCTATCGGGTAGACGGTTTTCCATGATGTTCATTTCGACAAGTCTACCAGTAATTCTTTCGCTACAGTCGGGAAGGAAAAAAGGACAGAAAATATTTTCTTTTCTCGGCCTCCACAGTCATAGAGAGGCAGTAGCGAAATGACTATCATAAAAAACGTGCTCCCCGCCTAAGGGGCGCATCTTGAGTCCCGATTTTATCGGGACGAAAGAGCGGTGAGTTTTTTATGAAGGAATGTAGCTTTAGTGCCGACACTATAATGAGGACAGTCGAAAGTTTTACGCCACTTTCCAAAAAGTGGCAATGATGAAATCTTTTTAGATTCCTGCCTAAGCAGGAGACCTTATTCAAAAATCTATTAACAAACGGGGACCAACAAGGTCCCCTTTTTTTTACCATATGTGCTCTTCCCATTGTCATTCCCGTTTTTCATAGGTGACAAATAAGTGAAGAAATTCGAGGTTCGGGCTTTTTTATACCAAAACTTTTAGTTCGTATCTGCTGGTTTTAAGATCAACTAAAGCGTATGTTGACTGAGGGCCGTAAAAGGCAGCAATTTCACCGGGGTTTAATAAGATGGTGTTACCTATTTTTTTAGCCCAGGGTGTGTGGCTATGGCCGTAAAAGACGAAATCGTAAGACCCTAAATCCGCCATATTTTTAGCTCTTTTGGGAAAATGGGTAATGCCAATTAATTTCCCGTCCAGTTTTATTTCACCCATATCTTTAAAAACTGTTAAATTTTTATATTCATTTTGAGCTTGAAACATAGCATCAGGCTCCCTTTCGGCATTACCAAAGGTGAGGAATATGTCTAAATTAGTAGCAAGCAGTAACTGCAAGGTGTCCATGGTGGCAACATCTCCCAAGCATATGATAGTGTTTATGCTACACGAAGTTATTTGGGATAAAACTTTCTCCAGTCTATCCTTTCTATCATGTATATCAGATATAACAGCTATTTGCATGAAACTTATTATATGCTTTTAATTTCGGAATAAAAGAAAAAAGCCGCTTATTTGTTTAAGCCGCTTTTAGGTTCATTAATGTTTTAGGCTGTTTTGCCTAAGTATTTTTTTGACAAAGCAAGACAGTCTTGAATACTTGGTACTGAAAGATTGAAGCAATCGTTTTCGGGGTAGAAAAGTAAATTTAGAATATATAGTTCTACTTGAACTAAATAAGCTTTAGCGGCAATTATAGGATTGCCAATTAAATTATACTTTTCCTTAGAGGTTTGGCATTCTTTATAAAGAACCAACATTTGGCTATCGATTTCGTCATAATTTGGTACATTTAAAGCAATATTGTTGTCTGTAACTGAAACCGCTTCCTCGAGAATTCTGTGAGACGTACTGATTTCGTTTCTGATTGTGATGGATAGGCAAGCGTCCACAATGAGGCGATTCATCCATAAAAGCAAAGTAATCCTGTTCTTTCCGGATATCCTTGACAGTCGAAGCGACAAATCGATAAGATTCTGAATGTTTGTTATTTCTTATTCTCCTTAAATTGTTTTTTAATTTGCTATCTATATTAAAATTAGACCCGTAAAAGCTTGGGTCTAATGTTAAAATCGATCAATTTTTTGAGTACTAAAAAAGGGTACAAAAAATGCGACCGGTTTCACCACTAGCTCTCCATAACCTAAAAGGTGACCACGTATAGGTTATGGGTCAAAGCTTTCGCTTTACCCTGTTTGATTTATTACCATCTAAAAGGGTCAATTAAAGTCTAAGTTGTTAATGTAAAATACTCTAGCACATTTTGACAGATTTGTCAAATTTTCTCGGTCATTGCGAGCAGAGCGAAGCAATCCCTTTAGCTTAGAAACAAGATTGCCGCAGCCACTTAGGTGACCTCGCAATGACGAATTTTGGAGTTTTTTTAAATCCGTGTAAGATTGATATTAAATTTGTCATTCCAAACTTGTCATACGACCCGTAAGGGATTTGGAATCCATACTTATAGATTCTCGTACGAGCCGTATGACCGGATCAATTGATTGTATTTTTAAAGGAATGTCCGGAATGACAGTGAGAGAAACAAGTTATTAACCTCACAATATCATTATTTTTTAGGTCTCAGGGCTAGGGTGTCGTTCTTGGAGTGTAAATAGGGGTGGAATTTGGCGTAACATAAGGAGTTGTTGTCGGATAAACGTCTTCATATCGTAATTCAGGTTCTGTACAATATGGGCCGGTGATGGGATCGTTTGATCCGCTTACATAATCGGCGAAACCGGTTGAATCCATACAAAAATAATAAGTTTTATCCAGCATTAGTTGGGCATGGATTGAGAATTCGGAGGCATTCGCAGAAAGTATAATCATATTTTCTGATGCAGTAGCCGAGCCCGCTGTTTTTATTCCTTGTAGCAGTTTATCGAGAGTGCTTGGTCCAGAGCCGTTAGCATCAGTGTAAACATTATTACTATCATATTCATCAGCCTCCTGATTTGCGATCTGCGAAATAGCATTCATAATTTGCTTGTCTTTGGCTTTAAGTTGAGCCTGTTCAATTGCGCTAAGTTCCGCCTTTTTTTCTTGCGCCTCTTTCGGCTTTGTAACAAAGTAAAAAACGACAGAGAAAATAATGCCAATGATCACAATGGCGCCGATAATTGATAGGACAATAAGGTCGCTTTTTTTCCGATTTAAAGGCAAGCTCTGTTTTTCGGGTATATTATTTATATTTCCCATAATTTAAAGTCCTTTATATGATATTTAAATTATAGCATATGGGACTTACGCGTTTCAATACTGTTCGACCCCGATAATTCGGGGTTAATGTAACTTCTCGACTTCGTTGCACTTCGCTCGAAGAGTAAAGCAGAGGTTTTGCATTCCCCTAATAAGAATAAAAAAATCCCTCAAACGCGGGTGTTTGAGGGACGAAGTAGAATTACTACTTGGGTTGGGTTATTTTACTTTGCCGATTATGGCAGTCATTTATTTTGGTTTGATTAAGTGTTTTGTAGCAATGTTGTCAATAACAGCGAGTAATTCATATTCATCGGTTTCGGGAAAAGCTCCATTTATTCTGTCAATTGCTTGCCCTAATTCCCTTTCTGCAAATTCTCCTTTGGTTTCATTATGATCAGGGTAGTATTCTGAGTTCCAAATTTCCAAGGCTGTATCGTAATCCTTAGCAAGGGCGAAGAATATGGGTTCAACTTCGGACCATTTAGCATCAAGCTCGATGAATATAGCTATTTCATTTGTTGTGAAGCAAAGTTGCTCTATGCTTGGAATCTGCATAATTGCTAAAACCATATTCTTAAAGTCTGGACCATAATTGCCTAGCTTTGCCAGTATGTCTTTTTTGGTATCCGATTTATAAAAAATCATGATCCCAATTTCTTTCCAGCTTACTTCATATTTATGTATTTTCCGCTTTTCAACTTGCTGAAACAAAGCTCTAATTTGATTTGCCAATCTAATCTCCTCCTTTACGATGCGGCTTTTATATTTTTCAGCCATATTGTCTTTGCTCTGGAGCGCCGTTTACTAGCCCAATCATAAGTTTGAATCCGAATTTCATCTTGTTCTTTAAACGCTGTTTCCTTTAGAGCTTGGATTATGGCTTTATCTATTTCTTTCCAGTTATGGTTCTCTTTCTTTTCAATCCTAATTTCGTACAAACTAAGGCTAATTTCTTTTATTCCCGGAATATCAAGCAGCCTTTTTGCTATAGAATTACCTAATTTTCCATATCCGGTAATATTTTTTTTCTTGGTCGTAGTAAAGAGGCTATGGTAAAAATAGTTAATTAGCGGTGTCCTCGTGTGGTAAGTATGAACATTGCTGTTCGGCGGTACTTCCATTAATAAATCGGTATGTTTTCTAATTGGGTTGTATTCGAGGGAGATTCCGATACTAATAAAATCTTTAGCATGCGGAAAAAATGAATCTGTTAAGTTTTTAATGATCTGATGTTCCAGTTCGTGCCATGTAAAAAGATTGGCTTTTTCCAAAATTATTTGATACTTTCTAACAGAAACTCGCACTATTCCTGGCATTTTAAGCAAGCCGATTATTGCCCTTCTTAGTGGCTTGCAAAGTTTTTGCAGATCATCTTTAGAATCTTTTAAATAAGGACTGTCAATTGGGGCATGGAAGCCTAATGTAATATTTTGGCTAATTTTGCCTGTAAATTTAATGATTAGAAACGCTTGATTGGAACATGTTTCAATAGCGATACCCAGACTTTTGTATAGCTTAGACATTTTCTTCTCCTTTACTTTTCAAGGTTCTACTGACAATGCATTATATCCTAAAAGCCCTTGACGGTAAAGATGAAATTTGATATTATGCATAAGCGTTTTTAGATAGTTCTTTAAGTTTGAGAGCAAATGGTATCTTGCGAATGTTTGATAGGAGGAAAAGTCCGTCCCGACTTTCTTTAAAGCCATTTGTTCTCAAAAAATAGCCTCATGTGAGGCAAAAATTCGGGGTTCAGGAAAGAGGTCTTGCGGTTGCCTAGCTAAGTCTGGTATCAACCAGGCCAAAAGTAAGGCCTCTTTACCCCGTCTAAACAAATTTGAAAGTAGTTAATCAGGTTAGACTACACTTACAGCGGTTTAGCTTCAGTAATTACTTTCTGTCTTGAGGAAGTTGGGGCTGATACTAGCACAACGCGGATGCGCGACGAGTGTGAATATAAGTTCTCCTTCCTCTAGTAAAAACAATTTGGATTCTGCATGGCCCCAAGCTTTCTACATGTAGTTTCCAATAAGACCTATCATGCGGGTCACTCCTTTCACTGAGGAGCAATGTAACAATTAATGTCGTTTACCGTTATGCGGTATGGGCTCGCTGCCTTCACATTTGTTACTTGCTCCTTTTTTTATATAAATTTTTAAATTTCGCATAAACAGTTCAAGAAATGATCCCCCTCAGCCCTACCCTCTCCCACCAGTGTAGAGGGAGTTAGCACTGATTATTCATAAAACAAAAAAAACCCCTTTAGGTCGAGGGGTTTTTTAGTTTTAGTCATTGCGAGAAGTGGAACGACGAAGCAATCTTGATTGGGTTCAGGCGAGATTGCTTCGTCAGGTAGCTGCCGGACTCGCAATGAAGAATTGTTTATTTACTTAAGCGTGGCTTTTCTGGAGAGGTTTATTCTGCCTTGGTGGTCAATTTCTGTTAGTTTTACCGGAATAATGTCGCCGACTTTAACGATGTCGGAAACTTTTTCCACTCTTTCTTTGTCCAGTTGAGAGATGTGAACCAAACCCTCTTTTCCGGGTAAAATTTCTACAAAACAGCCGAAGTTTTCAACTCTGGTTACTTTGCCTTGGTAAACGGTACCGATTTCCGGTTCCTTAACAATTCCTTCAATAATCTTAATTGCTTCTTGGGCCTTATCCTGGTCAACAGCAGTAATATTTACCTGTCCGGAATCTATGATGTCAATTTCCACGCCGGTTAAAGCGATAATTTTATTGATGGTTTCGCCGCCCTTGCCGATAACATCTTTAATTTTTTCCGGTTTAATTTGAATTGTAATAATTCGAGGGGCATATTTAGAGATATTGACTCTAGGCTTATCGATTGCTTCTAACATTATGTCTAAAATATGCATGCGGCCTTTGTTTGCCTGAGCTAAAGCTTCGCTAAGAATAGACGGAGCGACGCCTTTTATTTTCATATCCATTTGAAGGGCGGTAATGCCTTGTGCAGTTCCGGCCACCTTAAAGTCCATATCGCCTGCAAAGTCTTCAATGTCTTTAATGTCTGTCAGAATGACATATTTTTCAATCTTACCATTGCCTCCTTGTTTGGTGATAAGTCCCATGGCAATTCCGGCAACAGGAGCGGAAATTGGAACGCCGGCGTCCATTAGGGCTAAAGTTGAACCGCAAGTAGCCGCCATGGAGGTTGAACCGTTGGAAGATAAAATTTCGGAGACGACTCTTATGGTGTAGGGAAATACTTCATCTACGGGCAGAACCTTTACAAGTGCTCTTTCCGCAAGATTTCCGTGACCAATTTCCCTTCGGCCGGTGCCTCTTAAGGGTTTTGCTTCGCCAACTGAATATGGAGGGAAGTTGTAGTGATGCATGTATTTTTTCTCGCCTGATTCCATCATGGTATCAATTGTCTGAGCCATGCCCGGGCCGGCCAGTGTACAGATATCTAAGCTTTGAGTTTGACCTCGAGTAAACAGTGCGGAACCGTGAGTTCGCGGAAGTAAACCAACTTGACAGGTAATTTTTCGAACTTCGTCTGTTTTTCGTCCGTCCGGCCGTTCGCCGTCTTCTAAAATGCCTCTTCTTACTTCTAGGTCGATGGCCTTATTAAAGGCTTCAGAGATTTCGGCTTCTTCATAGCTATCTTTTAAATCTTCAAAAACCTGAGATTCCAGGTCGGCTAAAGTACCGGCTCGCTGAATTTCGTCTGCATGACGGATTTCTTTACCCAGTTTTCCGTGCAAGAATTTTTCCACCGCTAAAACTGCATCTTCGCTGGCTTTAAATAAATTGAATTCTTTTTCTTTTACCTTTAAAGCCTTTGCCATGTCTTCCTGAATTTTTGTTAGTGGTGCCATATGGGTATGAGCAAATTCTAAAGCGCGTACCATTTTTTCTTCCGGAACTTCATTCGCTTCGGCTTCCACCATAATAATGGCATCTTTGGTGCCGGCAACAATTAAGTCTAATTTGGAATTTACCATTTCTGCTATTGTCGGATTAAGTTTAAGCTCGCCGTCAATTAGGCCAACTCTAACACCGGCAACCGGACCACCAAAAGGGGCTCCGGAAAGCATTAGCGCGGTGGAAGCGGCCACAATACCCAACCAGTCAGGGTCGTTTTCCTTGTCGAATGATAGGTTAGAAACAATTACCTGAACATCATTTCGGTAACCTTTTGGAAATAATGGCCGAATTGGACGGTCGATTAATCTGCCGGTTAAAACGGCGTTTTCTGAAGGTCTTCCTTCTCTTTTAATAAATCTTGATCCGGAAATTTTTCCGGCTGCGTAGAATTTTTCTTCAAATTCCACCATTAGAGGGAAAAAATCGATAGATTCCCTTACAGTTTCTGATACAACACAAGTGGCAAGCAGTACGGTATCGCCGTATCTGGCAATAACAGCGCTTGTTGCTTGCATCGCAAAATTACCAACTTCAAGAGTTAGTTTTTTTCCGGCAATTTCCGTTTCAAATAAACGGCTGCCTAAAACAATAGAGTCCATAGGAGCTCCTTTCTACCTCGGCAGGCCTCAAGCCTGACGGGTCTGTCCGCCCAAGGCGGACCTTCGTCCGATTTTTAATCGGACTACGGCTAGGAGTCAAAACAAGAAGCATAACTGATCTTACATTGTCATTCCGGACTTGATCCGGAATCTATGGTTCATGGATTCCCGCCGGAGTTTATGCTGAACTCGATTCAGTGCGGGAATGACAGTAGGTTTTTCAGTTTTTCTTCCAAGTTCTGATTCCTAGCATTCATTAAATTATTAATATTCTTAAAACTAAATTAAAAATGACAAACTAAAAATTAAATTTTGCAAACTGGTATCTTATTTGAAATTTGTCATTTGTCATTTGAAATTCGCAAATCTATTTGCGTAAGCCTAAATCTTTAATTAACCCATCGTATTTGTCGTGGTTTCGTTTGGAAAGAAAATCAAGAAGTCGTCGTCTTTTACTTACCATCTTTAACAAACCGCGTCTGGAGTGGTCGTCTTTTTTATGGGTTTTTAGGTGCTCGGTTAATTTTTTTATCTGTTCAGAAAAAATAGCAATTTGAACCTCCGGAGATCCGGTGTCTTTTTCGCTTGAGCCGAACTTTTTTACAATATTCACTTTGTCATCTTTTTTTAACATTGTAGGCTTCCCCTTTGTTAATAATTCTTGAACTTATTTTATCACATTATCCACAGGATTTCAAGAAGAAGTCTTGTCTAATACAAGATCGGACTAAACTGACCCCTCATTCTAACGCAAGAATGGACTAAAAATGGTGCAGGATTCAT
>MNYC01000038.1 GCA_001872945.1 bacterium CG2_30_37_16 | reverse complement strand
TGATTGTTGTTCTTGAAACACCGGCACCTTTTGAGACTTTGCTAATGCCGCCGAAACCAGACCTCAAGGCTTCCAAAGCAACGTACTGTCGCCACTGTTTTTCGTTAAGAATACGATACATCATATCGTAATGTTGTTTTATTTTTGTATCTTCCATTTACCCTCCATATATAGTATGGCAGATTACTGGGAAATGGATATGTTATTTAGGAGAGTGGCCTAAGTATTACAGATACTGAAATTTACGATAAAGTTTCATTATTTAAGTATATTAATACAGGGAAAATTGCAGGAGCAGCAATTGATCCATCAGGCGCCAAAATCTTCGATGCTTCAGATAGTTTTTATAAAGAACTGATATCCCATCCCAAAATCATAGCCACTCCCCATATCTCGTTTCATACAGAAACAACAATAAAGACAGCAAATGACATTATGATTGACAACGTAGAGGCGTGGATTAATGGCAATCCGATAAATATTGTAAATTAGAAATTAAGGTATCTTTAAAAATTTCTTTAAATTGTTTCACTTTTGCAACGATCGTGTCATTTATGAAATAAGCTTACTGAAACAATATGATCCGTTTGCAATAGCGGCATACTTTATATTTGTTAATTGGCTATTGCTAATTGTTTTTTGTCTCAATTTTCTTTTGAAATGAGCCTATTTTTGTGCTAGAATGCGCTTAGATAAGGGTTTAATCTATGTTTGAAATATACTTATTTTATGCATTTATAGCATTTTTGCTGACATATTTTGCGACACCCATTGTTATTAGAGCGGCTTATGCTATTGGGGCTTTGGATCATCCGGAAGATCGTCGGATTCACAAAAAATCCACACCCAATATTGGTGGTCTGGCAATATTTTTTGGGTTTATAATTGTTACTATTTTTTCCCTAGAACTTTCTAGGGAAGTTTTAGGGTTAATTTTGGGCTCAACTTTAATGTTAATTATGGGCTTCGTGGACGACATTGTTGGCCTTAAGGCTGCGCCTAAACTCATTGCACAAATAACTGGCGCTTTAATTTTGATATATTTTGGCATAAGTATAAATTTTTTGACCAACCCTACCGAAGCAACCAGTGTATTCACTTTAGGGTGGCTGGCTTATCCCCTCACCATTCTTTGGATTGTTGGCATTACCAACGCTATTAATATTATAGATGGTATTGATGGTCTGGCGGCTGGGGTGGTGGCTATCTCAGCGGCGGTAATTGCGGCGGTAGCATTCCTCACCGGCCGGCCGCAAATTCTTCCGCTTGCTCTTTATCTTGAGGCTTCAAGTTTGGCTTTTCTTAGATATAACTTTTCTCCCGCTAAAATTTTTATGGGAGATACTGGTTCTCAGTTTTTAGGCTTCACTTTGGCCGGCATTGCCATTATTGGAACTTTAAAATCGGCGGCTTTAATTTCTCTTTTAATTCCGGCATTAGCGGTGGGCGTTCCTTTATTTGATACGGCAGCTGCCATTATCAGAAGAACCAAGAATAAAAAGCCAATCGCTATGGCCGATAAGGAGCATTTGCATCATTTCTTTTTAAATTTAGGTTATAACCAGCGTCAGGTTGTTTTAATTATGTATGGTCTTAATACAATCTTGGGACTACTGGCCATTATTTCCACGCAGGTTTCTAAATGGCAATCTATAGCCTTATTTTTACTAGCCATTATTTTTATGATTTTTATAAAAACGGGCAAGTTTAAGACAAAAAAAGCTGCTAAGAAAACAGTCAAAAAAAGTAATGCTAAAAAGAACACTAAGAAACCCATCAAAAAGGAGAAGAAAAAATGAAGTACGTAATTGGTCACAAAAATCCGGATACTGATTCCATAGTCTCTGCTTATTGCCTTGCTGAATTTTTGGGCGACGGATATAAGGCTTGTGCTAGCGGTAACTTAAATAAAGAAACATGCTTCATTTTTGAGAAGGTAAAAATGACTCCTCCGCAAGCTTTGGACTTAAATAAAGCTGAAAATTACGTTTTGGTTGATCATAACTTTGACGAAGAAATGATGGACGGAATCGACAAGGATAAAATTGAAGCCATTTACGATCACCATAGATTGGGTGGATTATCCTTGCGCTCTCCAATACATACGAGGATTGAGCCTGTCGGCTGCACGGCTACAATAATTGCAAAACTATATAGGGAAGCAAAAAAAAAGATTCCAAAAAGAATTGCCGAAATTCTTTTAGCCGCAATACTTTCCGACACTTTGGAATTTAGATCTCCAACCACATCTGAGGTAGATAAAGAAATAGCAAAAGAGTTAGAATTAATAGCCGGCATTTCCTGTTCTGAGCTTGCATCGAAACTGTTTAAAGCCAAAAGCGACATAGCCGGTATGAGCATAGAAGAGGTTTTGACGGCTGATTTTAAAGAATTCCAGCATTACGGAACCAAAATAGGCTTTGGAGTGTTCGAAACGGTGGATCCAAAACCTGCTCTTAAGAAAAAGGAAGAGATTTTAGAAGGTCTGGCCGATTTAAGAAAAAAAGAAAATGTCGATTTGATCTTTTTTGCCATTGTTGATATTTTGAACGAAAACGCTTATCTCATACTGTTATCTGACAAAGAAAAAGAAGTAGCAATAAAAGCATACGGTTTTAAGGTCGGCGAAGATGGCATTATGGAGCTCCCCGGGATGGTTTCAAGAAAAAAACAATTTAATCCGCCGATTCTGAAAACCCTCGAAAATGTTTAACGAATTTGAAGTTACAATAGAAACAGTAAAAAAAAATGAAGCAGTTCTCTTAACAGAAAAAGGCCTCGAATTTACTTATCCTTTGGCATTACTCCCATCAAAAGTTAAGGAAGGATCCAAAATTTATTTTTCCCTATCGCGGGAAAAATTTTCCCGGGCAACTGAGCTATTAAATAATTTGCTTTTAGGTAATGAAGAAGATTAAGCATAAAAACGAGTTAAATCTTAATTTTGCGATTATTATCGTTATATTATCTCTGTTATTTCTAATTGGTACCATTAATAACGGCAACCGAATTTTCAAAAACACGGCGGTGGCCGGCATTAATTTATCTGGAAAAAATAAGGCGGAAGCAAAAAAAGCGCTTCAAGAAGCTGTTAAGAATTACGAAGGTTTCAAATTTGGCGACAAAACAATTTTGCCCCAGGAGGCAGGAGTTAGTTTTGACGTAGAAAGCACTTTGAACAAAGCCTATTCTTATGGCCGCAATAGTAGTTTGATAGTAGGTGTCTGGGAAAGAATTGCCGCTAATTTTACCAAACGAAATTTTAGTTTAGAATTGAAAATTGACGACAAACTGTCTTCTTTTTTGTCTAAGGAAACGGATAATTATAATACTATTTCGGCGGATTATTCTTTGGCTTGGGATAACGGCCTTAAGGTAAAACCGGAGATGCCCGGCAAAAGACTACTTATAACGGACACCAAAGAACAAATATTGAAAAATGCCAAGTTTTTAAAAGACAGCCAAGCATTAAAAACAGAAACAGTAACTACAAATAAAAGTGTTAATGATCTAGAAAATGCCCATCTTTTTAAACAGACGGAGTTTCCAGTAACGGTTGTTTTGGAGTCTGGTAAATGGGAAATAAGTTCGGCAATTCTTGCCGATTGGATCATTTTTGAAAATAGCACTCAAAATGATGATCTATCAAGTTATGTTTGGCCATTTTTGAAGTCATCTTCATTCAAACTATCTCTTGATGATAATAAAATTAATATATTTTTAGAAAAAATTGCAAAAGAGGTTAATATTACGCCTCAGAATGCAATGTTGACAATTGCGGGTGGAAAAGCGACCGTGTTTGTGCCTTCAAGGGATGGGTACGTAATAGACGTGGCAGACGGGAACGCGCAAATAAAAAATGCTTTTACCTCTGACGATCGAATTGCGCATTTGAAGGTCAACAAAAAACCGGCCGAAGTAAGGGAAGACAATTTAAATAGCTTAGGGATTAAAGATTTGGTTGCATCGGGAACCTCAAATTTTGTGGGGATCCCTTTTAACAGGGCGCATAATGTTAAGACCGGCGCTTCGAAGTTTAACGGCCTTATTATTGATCCTGACCAGATTTTTTCCTTTAATAAACTTGTCGGGGCGGTTGACGCTTCCACCGGGTATGTGGAAGGGTTGGTGATAAAGGACAATAAAACCGTTCCGGAGTATGGCGGCGGTTTGTGTCAGGTATCAACAACAATGTTTAGAACTGCCCTAAATGCCGGATTACCGATAATAGAGCGTTATCCCCATGCTTATCCGGTTCAGTATTATAGTCCGGTTGGGACAGATTCCACGGTTTACTCTCCAAATCCCGACCTTAAATTTAAAAATGATACTGGCGCCCATATTTTAATCCAATATAACGTAACCGGAACCATATTAAAGTTTGAATTTTACGGCACAAAGACGGCAAAGACTGTCAAATTTAGCGGCAAAGAGGACGGATCCGCGGCTGCCCTTAGAGTGGAAGACGTAAAGCCGACAATATTTGATCAGGATAAAAAAGGTAAAGGATCGCTGACAGCTCTTTGGTGGAGATTTATTTACGAAGGAGATAAGCTGGTAAGGCAAGACAAGTTTTACTCCGCATATGATTCCCCGGATAAATATCCACACTAAAAGTCCTGAAAGGACTTTTAGAATGTCAAATAACAAATTACAAATGCCAAATAAAATTCTAATGTCAAAGTCAAAATAAAGGCAATAAACAATAAGGAATAAGGAATGTCATTGCGAGGCCGTTAGGCCGTGGCAATCTCATTGGAGCACGGTCAACTTCAAATAACGAATTGTGTATTAAGCATAGCTTGCTAACCACCAAGCTATTTTAATAGGCACAAATTGTTTCACTTTTGACACGATCGTGGCATTTATGAAACAGTTATATACTATCCATTCATATAACTACTTCGGGATTTTGGGGCAGGGATTTAGAACAAAGAATAAGACAAAAAACCAAATGTTAAAGGCTGTATTCCTTCCTATATTTGACACAGGATTCTTTATCCGTTCTAAGTGTTAGGGCAAGAGACAATAAGCAGAAATATAGAACAAGCACTCATGGAAACTAATATCTAGTATTCCTGATAAGGCATAGTATTGCCCGTTTCGAAATTTAAAGAACCAACAGCATACCAAGCAGAATTAGATGGCTTCATAAACAATTTATAAGGAGCTTCGGCAAACCTGCCCTTAGAATCTACCGGAAATTCATCATTGGGAAAATACTCATTTGGCCACAATGGAGAACTTCCTTTTACAAAAATTGCTTTAGCCTGCAATGTGGGCATGTTGCTTTTGATCAAATCGTAATATGGATTGAACCCGCCAATTTGAGTGCATCCGGGAGCCACACATTGGATAGTTCCACCTTTCGCCACAAACATGTCCAACGCTTTTTTTATGCTAGAAACATCAGCTTTCCTCCTGGCGTCTCTAGCGTTGGCTGCATTATTGCTGAGGCGCACAATTATTAAGGCAGCTAAAATTCCAATGATAGCAATGACCACTATAAGTTCAATTAATGTAAATCCCTTTATTTTTTTCAAAATTTTAGCCTTTTCTCTATAAGTTTAGATAATTTATTATGCCAACTTTTATATTTAACTTCTTTCTTTTTCTTCCCAAAGCTTCCCAGTCGGTATTTATTGGCGAGGGCCAAACCAATTAGGACGCCGAAGAAAGAGAATGAATGTAGGGTTGGGTCAAAATTTAAAATTTTAACAATTGCGATGTAAGAAATGACAAACCCCAAAATAATTACTAACGTTAGCATATTAGGATCCTGAGGTTTTTTATCTTTGGCAAAATAGTTAAAATAAACACCAAAGTAGATGATGGCTTGGACCAAACCGAGGCCAAACATTATGCCGACAACGTGAAAAATGCTTAGGTTTCCTTCCATGGCGGCATCGGCTAGGCTCGAACTTAAAAAGCTTTGGCAAAAGTACATGTTGCCAAAAATAATAACCAGGTAAATTATGGCTAGGATTAAATATTCCCTGTAATTTTTTTTAAAAGTATCGGATATCTCTTTAATTTCTTTTTGGGGATCTAATTTTTTGCTCATTTTAAAAAACTCCTTTCTTTAATGATAGGACAAATTGTCATTCTTTCGCAAGAGAAATCTTTTAAAAGAGTAACTCTTGTCCTTGAAATACTATCGCTCTAGGTTGTCATTCCCGCCTTTCTCGTTTGGCACTCGCTAAGACGGGCGTAGGCGGGAATCCAGAGAGTTTAAGTTCTAAAAGAAGTTTGAAATGTCGAATTTAAGTGCCCATGATAAATATCGCAAAACGTTTTTTGATCTGCAGCAACTTTATGAAGACAAATGTTCAAAGAGCTGAAGTTTATGAGTAGAGGCAGGTACCGCTCTAAGCACACAGAAGAATACAAATATAAGTATTGCCTAAAAAGCAAAGCCCTTTTTTATTTGTCATTGAGAGAAAAGCGTGGCAATCTTTTCCAGAATAAACTTAATTTGGTAGTCAAATTTTTTGTACATGTTCAAAGCTATCCAAAATTTCTTTGGCAAGGGAGGCAACCGTTTGAATATTTTGGATAATAATTTTTTCGTCTTTTTCATCCACACTTACTGTTTTTAAGAAATTTGAGTTAAAAAGATTTAATTGATCAATAAATGCAATAAACACAATATTATTACGAAAAAGTATTCGCACCGTGTTGTGCGTATCGGCAAAGCTTATGAGACTTTCTTGGACATCTGGAGCTAGAATTTGCATTATATTTGCACCTTCTAATTCGCGTTCGCCTTTAAATTTAATATGAAATTTTTTGTTAAATTCATTTGATTCGGTCGTTAGCTCATCTGGATAGGGAATTCCTTTTACCCTTTGTATAATTAATAAATCAGTGATAGTTGTTGTCGGTAATTCAAAAGCATGCACTAAAAAATTTGGACCATGGCTGCTTAAATAATTTGTTATCCAAAACCTTTTATCATTTAAAATTCCCCAAAATTGATTTGCTAGCAACTGATTTCCGCCATTGTTAAATAGAAAAATTTCAGGGTATTTTGAGGATAGTTGTTTCCACTTAGCAGTATTTTTATTGGGATCACAAAGCCACCCAAATTTATTTGCCACTATATAGCTGCTCATTCTTCTTTGGAGGACAAATGGCTTCCCAAGAACAAAAAAAATCGGAATGGCACTAGACCAGCCAATAACTATCAAAAATTCCTGTGCTTCCTCGGGCATATTTAAAATTAAAATTAATCTCGTTACCAGTAGAACAGTTAAGAAGCAGAAAAATATTGATAAGAATAATTTAAGCTTAAATCTCTTGTGGTTTAGCTTTAATTTTTCATATTCTGATTGAATCTGTTTGTTTTTTTCTTCAATTCGTTCCATCTCTTCGTTTGTAACCTGTCCGGTTAAAGGATCCCAAAAAGTATTCATAAATAAACTATACCTTAAAAAAAGCCTAAAAACGATAGATTCAACACGTCATTCTGAACTTGATTCAGAATCTATTCTTTTCTTGCACCCAAATCATTGATTTAAAGGCCATTTTCTGCTATTATGTGTTAGTAAATTTTACACTATAATAATCCCGGGTAGCTCAGCGGTAGAGCAGTTGGCTGTGAACATTAAACGCAGCCTCAGACGGAAACGTCTGAGTGAAAATTGGGTGAATTGTCCCATAAGGGAATCCGAACTTGCTTCGGATCGGGAAACCTCAGCAGGTAAGGCTGGAGGCAATCCGCAGCCAAGCTTGGCAGGTCCAAACTGCCTTGAAGGTTCAGAGACTAGGACTGAAATAATGTCCCTAGAGCGCCCAACACCTAATGTTTAAAGGCTATGGTGATGAGATAGTCCACGCTTGGTAGAAATACTAAGATAAGTGTAACCAATTGGTCGTCGGTTCGAATCCGACCCCGGGAGCCAGTTAGAACTATCGTGTATCAAAAGCATCGTATCAAACGGTGTTTTTGCTTTATATAAGAGCTTTTTATCCTTTAATTCGAGGTTCTGAAGTATGTAATTTAATAATTGCCTTTTTTCTTCTGGTTCAGAACTTTCAAATATTTCACGAGCTCGTTTGGCAAGGTTTAAGATGCTATTTGCAGTAATATGATGCTCTTGATTAGCCTTATGGTGTTTGTTTATACTTTCCATCATTTTAGATTGTTTTTCGGTATATTCTTTAAACTTTTTGTTGTAGAAATCCTCAGTAATACTACCGTCATATTTCTCATCCGTTAGCTTGCTAATACGATTTTCAAACCTATTATATTCTTTCCATAGCTCTAGAACACTGTTCTTAAAAAAGCGGTTTTCAGCTTTGTTCGTTTGCTTTAAGTCTTCGGTTAGCTCATTTATTTGCTCATCTGTTAATTGAATATTATCCAGAACTTGATAGATTTGATCTAAAAGTTCTTCTTCTTTGACATAAATCCTTTTTGGATGAATCCTGTGATAGTTGGTGCAACTGTAATACGCATGCCCCTTAGGGCACTCTCTTAAATAAAGTGTCCATCTAGGTAGCGACTTGTGGGCTAATGGTATAGTTCCATTCTCCATGAAAATCATCTCTCTTAATATTTAAGGCTTGCATTTCTTTATCCGTCACTTTAATCCCCGTCTGATAGCTGTTAGTATCGGCCATCGCTTTTATGGTTAGTCCTGATTTGGTAGTAGTGTGAGAGATAAGTTCCAGGATGACTGATAGTGAGGTTAACGGTTTAGCCCGCCAGTTGATCGAGATAAAAGAGAAAAGCTGATGTTCAATCAC
>MNYC01000043.1 GCA_001872945.1 bacterium CG2_30_37_16 | reverse complement strand
AACTAGAGCAACCCCAATTTAAGTTCTAGCAGGCATAGGCCTGCATGATAAATACCGCCGGCATTACGCCGGCGGTAGATTATTCCCTTTCCATTGTCATTCCTGTCCTTTTTTTGTCATTCCCGCGGAGGCGGGAATCCAGTTCAGCATAAACTCCGGCGGGGATCTAGAATTTTAAAGAGTTTATCTTTATGCTCTTTTTTACATTTCTTTTCCACTTTTGGCAGCCCTAAATACTCAGGGTAAACTTCAGTGGAGCAAAACTGCCGACGCGCTACAAAAAAGGATTAGCACATAAGGCTAATTCACTCTCAAAAAGTCGAACTCGTCGTAACCTCCTCAAACACAACTTTTTGAGATCTTCCCTTCGCTTTAGCAGCATCTCGATTTTTCCGCTACAGTCGGAAAGGAAAAAGGGCCAGAAAATCCTTTCTTTTCCCGGCCCCCGCAGTCATAGAGAGGCAGTAGCGAAATGACTATCTTAAAAAACGTGTTCCCCCCAAGGGGCGCATCTTGAGTCCCGATTTTATCGGGACGAAAGAGCGGTGAGTTTTTTATGAAGGAATGTAGCTTTAGTGCCGACACTATAATGAGGACAGCCGAAAGTTTTTGGTCCTTTTCCAAAAAAGGACAAGAAAGAAATTTCTTTCTTTGTAAATTACTGATCCTTGGCCGAGTGATTCTGAACAGTGCATTTTTTTATTTACTAAACCCTCTTTTTCGTTTAGAATTATGGGCATGAAATCAGAAATTTTGAGGCAAAAATTTATTGAATATTTCGAAAGCAGATCTCATGCTTATATAAAAAGTTATTCATTGGTGCCGCAGGATGATCCATCAGTTTTATTTACGACGGCTGGAATGCATCCATTGGTGCCTTACTTAATGGGAGAAAAACATCCATTAGGTAAAAGGCTTGTTGATATTCAAAAATGTATTAGAACTGACGATATTGAAGAAATTGGAGATATTCAGCATCTTACTTTCTTTGAGATGCTTGGCTATTGGTCTTTGGGCGATTATTTTAAAAAAGAATCAATTAAATATACGTTCGGTTTTTATACGGAAGTTTTGGGTTTTTCAAAAGACGATATTTCGGTTACCGTTTTTGCAGGAGACAAGGATGCTCCGGCAGACGAAGAGTCTTATAATACTTGGAAAAACGACATAGGGATACCGGAAGAGCGAATATATAAATACGATAAAAAAGAGAATTGGTGGGGGCCGGTTTCGGATACCGGACCTTGCGGTCCGTGCACCGAAATGTTTATAGATACGGGAATTGAAGCTTGCGGCCCGGATTGCGGCCCGTCATGCAATTGCGACAAGTTCGTGGAAATTGGCAATAATGTCTTTATGGAGTACTTTAAGAACAAAGATGGACAGTTTGAAAAGTTAGAGCAAAAAAATGTGGATGTGGGACTGGGATTTGAAAGGTTGGTTATGTTCTCTGAAGGTTGTAAAACTGTTTTTGAAACGGATCTTTTCGCGGGAATTATGAATAAAATTATTACGCTGGCTAAAAAAGAAGACGTGAAATCATGCAGAATTATTGCCGATCACATAAGGGCTGCCACTTTTGCTTTGGCCGAAGAAGTGGAGCCAACAAACATAGACAGGGGCTATGTGGTAAGACGTCTAATAAGAAGGGCGGTTAGGCATGGAAAACAGATTGGGATTGAGGGCGTTTTCACTTTTAAAGTGGCAAAAAAAGTGGTTGAAAAAATGGGTACTGTTTATCCGGAGTTAAAGGATAATGAACAATTTATTTATTCAGAGCTTAAAAAAGAGGAAGAGAAGTTTGAAAAAACGTTGGAAAAAGGTTTTGATCATTTAATTAAGGAACTAGAGCTAATTAGTGGGATACATGGAAGTAAAGAAATTCTTATTGGAGGGGGCCATATTTGGACCGAATTGGGAAAACTAGCCTTTGATATGTTTCAAACCTACGGTTTCCCATTGGAAATGACCAAAGAGTCAATTGAAGAAAATTTGCCTAATGGGGTTAAAATTGACGAGAATTTATTAGAGGATAGTTTCAATTTTGCCTATAAAAATCATCAAGAGCTTTCAAGAAAAGGTACCGAGCAGAAATTTAAGGGTGGTTTAGGGGACACTTCTGATACAGCTGTTAAATATCACACTTCTACCCACTTACTTCATGAAGCTTTAAGAAGAGTTTTGGGAAATCACGTGTATCAGCGGGGTTCAAATATTACCGCGGAAAGGTTACGGTTCGATTTTGCTCATCCGGACAAAATGACCGAGGAAGAATTAAGGGAAGTTGAAAATATTGTAAACGAACAAATAGTTAGCGCGCTTCAGGTTTTTGAAACCATCACTACAGTTGAAGAAGCAAAAGGGGACGGCGCAATTGGCTTATTTGAAGCTAAATACGGTGAAAAAGTAAAAGTATATTCAATTGGTGGCGAGTTATCCGACCCGTCCGCTTTTTCTAAGGAAATCTGCGGCGGCCCTCATGTTAAAAATACCAAAGAACTCGGAACTTTTAAAATTAAGAAAGAAGAAAGCTCATCCTCCGGTGTTAGGCGTATAAAAGCAGTTTTGGAATAGTATTTTTTTGGTCTATAATTTAAGAATGGACTATTTGCATTCTTTCAAAAAGATTTCCCAAAGCTCAGATTTATTTTTATGGCTTTGCTATTTTTATGGCGTTTTGTCGGGTATATTTGGGAGACCATTATCCTTCGGATGTTTTGGCCGGCACGATGCTTGGCTTATTTTCCGGTTGGGCAACCTTGAAAGTCTATAAAAAATTCTCAAAGAGATTTTAGCGCAACATAAAAGGTTTTGCATCTCTCAATATTGTTCGACCCCGATAAGTCGGGGTGGAGAACTACATTAATGTAATTTCAGGGTCCGGCAGTTGCCGGACTCGAAGAATAAAATAGGGTTTCCGGGCTTCGGTACGTGAGTCCTGTTAAAATTAGGCTTTTTAAGGAAATAAAAAAGGTGGCCTATTGAGCCACCATGTTAGAACTAGCGATTATTTTATCAGGAATAACTTTCTTAAATAAGCTAACTATCATATATGTTGAGATTAGTAATTTATGAGATATGAAAGTCGGACTTGATTGTATTAATCATTTTTTTAGTGCTCAAGGATTTTTGCACTATTTGCGGATGTTTGCCGCGTTGTTGGTGCCAAAAACGTTGAAGTTGCCGACACAGCCATACTATTTGGAATGCTCCAAGTGTTTCAACCTTCTTTTCAAGGGCCTTAATGTCTGCATTTGGTTGGCTTGGCATTTCGTTAAGGCCTCTTATCAGGGCTTGTTTGGCTTTCAAGATGGCATCTGCATAAGGTCCTGTCAGTAGCGGATAGTTGAATTTTATAATCAGTATCAGTATTTCTTCCATGGTGAAAGAGTCCTGCATTTCTTTTCCTGTAAGATAGATCAGATCTTGCAATAGAATTAGATTATTTTTTATATACAAGGAACTGTTTAGTTGGTAAATTCCGTCAAATCCCGACCCGCAGGCCATGTTATTATCAATCGAAACTTTGACTTTTCGTCTTGCACTTGCAGTAGGCTTCAAATACAATTCCCCGTCTTTTAAGTCTTGGACTGAAATTGCCTCACTGTTTTTATAAACTATTTTGTAGCTTTGCTTTCCGCTTGAATGCCAAACTCCGATCTGACCATTTTCGTAATTGTAGGAATTAACTACCGGTAGTCTTTTAGCCTTCCGTAGAGTCCACTTAAATGCCACTGTTTTCTCCTCCTCTTATATCAGTTTTTCAATTTGCTATCGATCTATTGCACCGGCAGTATAGCACAATTATGTTTATCGACCAACTTTACTCTCGATTATCTTTCTCGACAAATGCAATACTTCGTCATAAAATGATAATGAATGGCGATATTTTCCAAAAAAAATAAAGAGCGCTATTTCCTGTCACTTGATATTGGAACGGAGTTTGTTAAGTGTCTCATTTTTAGAGTTGACGAAAAAGAAGGCAAAGGTTTAATAATAGGAACAGGGAAACAGCGTCAGAAATTGGGCGATATGCAAAGCGGCGGCGTAACTGACATTGGCGGAGTTGTTGATAATTGTGAAAGAGCTATTTCGAGGGCCGAAAAAATGGCGGGAATTTCGGCAACGGATTGTATTATTGGTATTGCCGGAGAACTGGTTAAGGGCACAACGACAACTGTCAATTATGAGCGCTTAAGTCCGAAAGAAAAGATTGATAATGCCGAACTTAACAATATTTTAAATAAAGTTCAGTATCAGGCTTTCGAACAGGCCAGGAAACAACTGGCTTGGGAAACTGGATATAAAGAAATTGAGGTAAAGTTGGTGAATGCGGCGGTGGTTGATGTTAGGGTTGACGGATATCATGTTACAAATCCAATCGGTTTTCAGGGCAAAGATGTTCAGGTTGGCATTTATAACGCCTTTGCGCCGTTAGTTCATTTGGGAGCGCTTCAAACAATTGCTTCTGAACTTGGCTTAAATTTAATTTCGGTGGCGGCAGAGCCTTATGCTGTTGCCAGATGTATGGGAGATGAAGAGTCAACTGAATTTTCGGCTATTTTTATAGATATTGGCGGCGGCACTTCCGATATTGCCGTTGTTAGAAACGGTGGGGTTGAAGGCACCAAGATGTTTGCGTTGGGTGGCCGGACTTTTACCAAAAGACTTGCTCAGGTTTTAAACACCAGTTTTTCTAAGGCCGAAGAAATGAAAGTGGCTCATTCGGCCGATGAACTTGAAGAAAAAGAAGAAAAAATAATAAGGAATGCAATTTTGCAAGACGCCGAAGTGTGGCTTTCGGGTATAGAATTATCGCTTCAAGAGTTTGACAAAGTTGACATTTTGCCCTCCAGGATTCTGTTATGCGGAGGAGGAAGCCAGCTACCGGAAATTAAGGAAGTGTTGGAATCTCCTGGCTGGTGGAAAAGTTTGCCGTTTGCCAAAAAACCAAAAATCAAATTCATTGAACCTTCGGATGTCGCTAATATGTTGGATAATACAAATATGTTAAAAAGCGTCCAGGACATTACGCCGATGGCCTTGGGCAATTTGCTCCTAGATTATTCGGAGGACGAAGAAAGTATTTCCGGGGTTTTAAGAAAAATAGTTAAAGTGATGCAGGTATAATAAAAATGTCAAATATCAAATTTCAAATGTCAAAAAAAGGAATTAAATTTTGAAAAGGGTAATTTATTTAGAAGTTGATGAAGAAATAACGTCGGCAATCGACAAGATAAAAAAAGTGGATGAGCATGCGATCTTTTTGGTTCTTCCTAAAGGAGCAACTCTCCTTCAGAGTGTTATCAATTTGAAACTTTTAAATAAAGAAGCAGATAAAATTGGTAAAAGGATATCAATAGTAACAAGTGACAAGGTAGGAAAGGCTCTGGCGACTAAAGTTGGTCTACCGGTTTTTACCAATATAGACAAAAATGGAATTCCGCAAGGTTTGGTTACCGAGGTTGAAAAAGAAGAATTGGCAGTAAAAAATGACAAAGAAGAATCTGATGACGATCAAAGTCCTTTGGTTCATTCAAAAGTAAAGGATCATAAGGCTAAAAATGACATTAAAAAAGCTTACATAAACGAAGATCAGGAAATAGAGGACACAGAGGAAGATGAAGAGCCTTTAGACGCGCCGACTTTGGTTACAAAAGAGATTGGAGTGGAACCGGAAGAGGATCATGAATCCGGGGAAGAGCAAAAAAAGCCGGAGAAAGTTCATATTGCCAGCAGGCGTTTTATTTGGGCAATTTTTCTTGCTATCCCTGTCATTCTATTTATCTTAGGTTTTATTTTTCTCCCCAAGGCAGAAGTGACCATTGCAGTTGCTTCAGAAAAAATGCCGGTTGATGCCAAATTTACGGTTGATAAAGACGCAGTAGGAGTGGACGCAAAGCAAGGTATTATACCGGGGAAATTTATAGATGATATAAAAGAGGAGCAAAAAGAATTTGATGCAACCGGTAAAAAAGATGTTGGAGCAAAAGCTGCCGGCACAATTACTCTGTATAACAAATGGGATTCGGATGTTTTCACTTTAAAACAAGGAACCCAAGTTAGGTCGGGGAGCGGAAAAGTCTTTTTATTGTCCGGCGAAGTCTCTATCCCGGGTACTACTATAGATCATGGCACTATTGTTGCCGGCCAAATTAATACTGCCGTGGAAGCAGAGTTGCCGGGGGAGTCCTATAATATTGGTCCATCTGACTTTACAATTGTAAAGCTTTCGGCTCCGGAACAGATTTTGGTTTATGGAAGAAGTTCAAGCAATATGGCCGGTGGATCCACCAGAGAGGTAAAAATAGTTTCAGATGTTGACGTTACTAAATCTAAAGAAACCTATGCAAAAGAAGTGGGTGATAATTTTATAAAGAAGTTAAAAGCTGATAATAAGAGTTATATCGTGATAGATAAGGCAGCTAAGGTTGAGGCGGTAAGCTCTGAGGCTAGTCCGGCAGTTGGCCATGAGGCTTCCAAATTTACGCTTAAACTAAAGTCCAGATACAGGGCGGTTATTTTTGATGACGCTGATATTAACCGATATTTTACGAAAATTTTAGAAGCCCAAGTCCCGGAAGGCAAACAAGTTTATACGTCCGAAATAGATACTTCCAAGTTTGCCCTTCTTTCTGAGTTTAAAGATAAATTAAACAGTGCCGAATTTAGGTTTAGCGCTAATGTAGATCTGACTCCCAAGCTAGATTTGGAAAAAATTAAGACGTCTTTGGTTTTAAAAAAGAAATCGGATATCGAGAAAAGCTTAAAGGAATATACAAGTGTCAAAAGCGTTAAATTTAAATTCACTCCTTTTAATATGTCCATTATGCCGCTTTTGCCCGGCCACATTACTGTTAAAATGGACGTAATAAAATGAGACTACTAGCAGTGGACGTGGGGGAAAAAAGGATAGGGTTAGCCATAACCGATCCAACAAATACAATTGCTACGGAGCATTCGGTGGTTTCGCCGGATCAGTTTAAAGATAAATTACAGGAATTAGTTAAAACTGAAGGTGTGGATACAATTGTTGTCGGAAGACCTCGGAATTTAAATGGAGATTTAGGCCCGCAGGCCAAAAGAATCGAAGACTTTATTAGTAAGGAAGTTGTTGGAATTAATATAGAAATTATTTGGGAGGACGAAAGCCTAACCTCAAAAATGGCTGAAGAAGAACTAAAACAAAAAGGTTTTTCTAATCAAGATTTAAAAGAAAAGGTGGACATGGTTGCGGCTCGAATAATTTTAGAAAGTTACTTAAGGAGAATATGAAAAGAAAATTGATTTTTATTGTAGTAATATTTTTGGGGGTTATTTTATTTTTAACCAGCTTGACGGTTACTTATTATAACGTTGGCATAAATATAAAAAATAATAATTATGAAAAAACCACTTTTATTGTTGAGGAAGGTCAGAGCTCAAAACAAATTGCCGGAAGTTTAAAGGATAAAGGTATAATAAAAAATTACTGGACATTTCTTGCTTATTTAAAACTAAGCGGCAATAAAATAAAGGGTGGCGATTACGAATTAAATAAAGGACTATCCGTAAAAGATTTAGTGGCTAAATTTGCAACGGGAGAAGTAAAAGTTACTAAAGTTGTTGTTCCCGAAGGATGGACGGTTGAAAAAATTATAGGGTATCTTGATGATGAGAATATTTTTAAAAGAGCGGATGTTGAAGCGGCCCTAGATAAAAGTTATAATTATGACTTTTTGAACGGGTCGGGTATTAAGAGTTTTGAAGGTTATTTATTCCCCGATACTTATATATTAGACAAAAAATCAACTCCTGAAGATTTAATAAATATGATGCTAAAGAATACGGAAAGCAAACTTTCTATTAAGGGTCTAAAGAATGGTTTTGGGCAAAGAGGGCTAAGTGTTGGTCAGGCTGTTATTTTAGGCTCAATTGTGGAAAAGGAAGGTAATAGTATAAACGATAGGCCCATTATTGCCGGGATACTACTTAATCGACTTAACGATGCTATGAGGCTTGATGCTGATGCTACCGTCAGGTACTTAACAGGCGACTGGACAGGAGAAATCACTCAAATAGAGTTAGACGAAGATAGCCCATATAATACTCGTAAAAATGTTGGCTTGCCGCCAACTCCCATTTGCAATCCGGGCCTAGAGTCTTTAAATGCCGTGGCTTATCCTCAAGCAACCGATTATTTATACTATTTGCATGGCAAAGACGGCCAGCCTCGTTACGCTAAAACCATCGAAGAGCATAATAGAAATATTGAGGATTATTTAAGATAGAGCTTTAAAGTCTCGAAGACTTTAAAGAATGTCAAATGTCAAATTAAAAATTTCAAATCAATTATAAATGAACAAATGTTTAAAAATTTATTGTTCAAGCCGGCAGCCGTCGGATTGAGAACAATCGACTTCTGGCTTCTGTTATTTGGTGAAATTAAGTAAACTAACATCGGCCGTAAGGGACGGTGGCTTTTATCTTGCCGCCGATATGGCAGCTGTTTTAAATCCGACTGTAGCGGAAAAATTGTTGGTGGACTTGTCGCAGGGAACATCTCAAAAAGTTGTGTTTGAGGAGGTTACGACGAGTTCGACTTTTTGAGAGTGAACAAGACTTAGTCCTAACCCAATTTTGTAGCGTGTCGGCAGTTTTGC
>MNYC01000039.1 GCA_001872945.1 bacterium CG2_30_37_16 | reverse complement strand
CCTTTTGAGACTTTGCTAATGCCGCCGAAACCAGACCTCAAGGCTTCCAAAGCAACGTACTGTCGCCACTGTTTTTCGTTAAGAATACGATACATCATATCGTAATGTTGTTTTATTTTTGTATCTTCCATTTACCCTCCATATATAGTATGGCAGATTACTGGGAAATGGATATGTTATTTAGGAGAGTGGCCTTAGAATGTCGATTGCAGAATAACACAGTTTTTACGCTTAAACAAATAAAAAGACTTAAAGTCGTTTTAGACTTTAAGTCAAATTTCTTGCTATTCTTCTACCTTTTTCTTTAAATCCTCAAGCATTGCACAGATATTTTGTCTTAGCTTTTTTACTAAAATCGGATTTAATAGTCTGGCAAGCATTGGAATGCCCAGTTCAAAATCGACATAAAAGGTTAGTTCACTAGAATCTCCATGCTTTTCAATTGCCCAATAACCATCAAATTTTTTGAGGTCACCTTTTAGAATTTTAAATTCAATTTTACCTTCCTCTGGCAAAAATATGTCTTTCTCTGTCCATTTTATTTTTATTCCATCAACATCCGTTATCCATTCGGTTACGGAATAGCCTTCTCCTTTTTCAAGGACATTAACGCTCTTAATGCTCTCCATAATCACTGGATATTGCTCGAAATCTGAAATTATAGGGTATATTCTTTCTGCGCTTGCGGCAACTAATATACTCTCCCTAACCTTCGGCATCTAAACCCACTCCTTAATTTATTAATGTGCTGTTTTAGACATTATATTGTGGTTTGGGCGCATGTAAAGTATATTAGTTTGATATAATACAATGAATGAGGAGACAAAATGGAAAAAGAAGTTACTAAATTTATTTATGAGTTGGGGCAGTTAAGAAGACTTCGGCATGAAGGTTTGACTATCGCCGGAGTTACGGACCTTCTAAGTGTGGCCGATCATAATTTGAGAGCAGCGCAAATTGCCTATATTTTGGCATTCTTAGAGAGTTATAAAAATCCGAGTGAAATTTGCAGTATGGTAGTTTTTCATGATATAGACGAATGCCGAATTGGGGATATTCATAAAGTTGCTAATCGCTATATTAAAGCGGATAAAGAAGGTGCAGTAAAAGATCAAACAAGCAGGTTGGGGGAGTTAGGGGAATCAATTTTTAAACTTTATAATTCTGTCGGTTACGATAAAAATATAGCCGGAGATCTAGCCAAAGATGCTGATTATTTAGAGCAGGCATTTACAGCCAAGGAATATTTGGAAAAAGGCTATAAATTTGCCCAGGACTGGATTGATAATGTAGGTAAAGTTTTAAAAACTAAAACTGCTAAAGACTTATGGCAAGAAATGCAAAATACCGATTCCAACGAATGGTGGCAAGGGGTCAAAAAAATCCCGGGCATAAACTAAATAGATCTATATTTCGGACAAAATGAAATAAAAGTCCATTATTCTTTATTGTTTTCTTGATTTTGATTATCTATGTTTGGCTGAATCTTCTTTGTCCTAGTTTTTATTAATATGTTTTCAATAAATTTCTTAAATTTGGAAGATTTTTTGTAAGCAATAGCTCCCGCAACACCCATGAACAGCAAGAAAATTCCAACAATTGATAAAATTAAATATTGCTTATTAGTTAGTGCTTTCTTTGGTCCGCTAGGGTTAAAAGTTTTGGCAATCTGTCCTTTATAATTATTAATAATTCCATAAGCGGCATTTTCGCTTACTTCTATTAATTTACCACCGCTTCTTCCCCATGTTTCCGGATGATAAGCCAACATGATAAAAGCCGGTTTGACCTGAAACTGACCCTCAATAAAGGCCCTTGCAGAATACTTTATATGATCTTGATCTGTAAATATAGCTACATGATCATCATAGTAATTGATTTCCTGAATACCTTCTTTTAGGGCAATATTGTCATTTTCTATTTTTGATGTTTCTTCGTCATTGCCATATTCCGTTATGGGAGATAATCCGGCGGGTAGGTAATCGTTAATTATCATTTGTTGGCCCTGCCTATTTCTTTTTATAGCTAAGATAACGGAAACTAAATCGCCTGTTTTAAACTTATCGGTTTCGGTGCCGTTCACATAATATTTTCTTTCAATTTCTAATCCATTTTCTTTGTTTTCGCCCATGCCGCTTAAAAACTTATCAACTCTTAGATCGTAGTAAAGGTTGCCTTCGCCAACCTTGTTAACTTCAATTTTCATTTCTTTTTCCGGTTTAAGGTTGATTTCTTTTGGATCGGCAAGATTATTAATGATTTTTCCGCTTTCAGTTTTTGTGTCATTCATTTTGATTGTATAATCAAGGGAAACATTTTTCTGAGATTCGCTTTTTAGATATTCCAGCAAGGCAGTTCCGGCGGCAGTCGGGCCATAAGACCCTACATATTTAAGATTGTTGTCTTCGAGCAACCAGTTTATGGATTTATTATTGGGAGTATTTAGTCTTTGCATAGCCAAAGAATACATGGCTGTGTTAGCCGTTATTTCATTCCAGAATTCGCCGGAATTTACATTAACTGAAGCTGTTGTCTGAGTTTCCTCGAGTTTGATTTGACTAAGGATTTTTTTAGCGCCGGATATATCTCCTTGTCTAATTCGAGTTAGCGCATAATAAATTAAACCGCTTTGAGACAAGTTATTTGAGTCAATTGCTATCTTGTATTTTTCATAATAATATCCTATAAAAGCTTTTTGGTCTTCTCCAAGTGAGCCGGTGCCATCTAGGTACTTTTCAACTTCTGCCAGAATATTATTTTGTACCAGATCTTTGTAGCCGTTTGCTTGAAGCTCTTTTAGCGTGCTGTAAATATAAGAAGTGATTATTGGATCGTTTTCTTTTGCTGGCCATGGGCCCCAGCCGTCTTTGTTTCCTGCTCCCTGAATAATAGCCAGAAGCTCTTTTATGTTCTCGTCTGCTTCCTTTTTTTCTTGATTTGTTAGACCTAAGGTGTCGGCATTTTTAAGGGTCATCATAATTACCCTAGCTTTAGAAGCAGATTGCTCGGCACACCCATATGGATAAATGCTTAAGTCTTTATATATTTTTTTTATATGGCTGGCAAGTGATGGATAAATAATAATTTTGACATTGCTTTTATCTAAATCACTTTTCGATAGGTCCACATTGTTTATGCTGTTAGCTTTTTGACTATAAATTTCAGTATCGCCGTAGCCAAATTTCTCGGTTGGTATTGCAACAGTTACTTTGTCTTCGTCATTACCGCCTTTTACAGACAGAATAACAGTTACCTTATTTTTTACTTTAACGAAGAAAGATTTTACGGCAGATTCTGCTTTATTTAGACTTAAGGCAAGACTATTTATCTTTCCTTCGACGCCCTGACTTTCGGAAACTAAATTAAAATTGCCATTATTGTTTGTGTGGTTAGAAATAATTGCTTTAATATTTAGGCTATCACCTATGTAGAGAAATTTCGGCAGAACTTGTCTTAACGACAGATTTTTTTTGGTGTAGATGTTTGTATTAGCATTTCCTACTTTAGTTTCTAAGGATGTAAAACCTTCAACAAATATGTTCCAAGACGTCAAATTATCAGGCAATTTAAATTTAATGGAAGCCTCGCCATTATTATTTGTTTCTATGTTAGGGTTAAAATATGCGGTATCCTTAAATTCATTTCTGCCACTGCCGCCACCTTTTCCACCGGGGAAATAGAAGCCCTCTAAAGATTGATGATACCCGAGCCTATAACCCGTATCGGAATAAAACTTATCATAAATATCCGATTGAGTTATGTTTTGTAGGTCTAACGCAGCCTGATCCACAACCGATAATAATAAATTAGATTTCATACCTTTGCCGGTATAATCTTTTACTTTTAGTTTTATCTCAATTTCTTCTCCCGGAGTAAAGAATTGCTTGTTCGGGCTTATCTCAATTTTCAATTTTTTTGAATCGGCAGGAACATTTATATTTTGTGTGTTGGTGAAAAATTCCTCATCTTTATAAGTATCAATGCTAACGCCGATGTTGGTTAGATAATTATCGGTTATTGGTATGTCTATTACCATATCGTTTGAGTAAGAAAGAACTTTATAATCATATATCTTATTTCTTGCCAGAACCATTAGAACGTCTCCGGAGTTTTTTGGCAAATTGACGGTTAATTTAGCGGTGTCTCCGGGTACATACTTATCCTTATCTAGAGATAATTCAATTCTTTCATTTTTTTGGTTGTAGCCAATATCGCTTACCCAGAGATACGTTTGTCTCATTGTGATATTGGATTTTTCGTCTGTTGCTTTAACTTCTACAATGTAATAGCCGTTATCCAATTTTCCAAAATCCATAACCGTTTCTTTATCCAGAGTAAATTTTTTTGTGGCTATGTCTTTTGTTTTTTCTTCCGTTGAGTAATGATCATATTTATTAGTCCATTTTCCGGGATTTTCTTTTCTTTCCCAGTATTTTAGGGTTAGTTTAGCTTCGCCCTCAACCTTTTTGTCGTAAGATTTATTGTCAAAATCCAGCGCTTGGATTTTAATTTTGGCACTATTGCTTGGTTTTAAAGAGTAATTTATGGGTTCGGCCAACAGCTTAAAACTAGCGGCATGAACTAGTACTGTTTTTGCAGAGGAAGCTGTAACTCCTTTATTTTTATAATTGACAGTTAATGTTACGGCTTTTGCTTTTCCTGTTCCTTTATCTGTTTGGGTTATAATTTTAAATTTACCGTTTTGGTCTGTAGTAATTGTTTTATTTTCTTTCGTTTCGCCATAAAAACCATAATACCAGAAGGATTCGTTGCCATAGGGCTCATCAATTTCGGCAGCAGTTACGGTATATTTGATTTGGGCATTTGCCACCGGCTGATTGCTGTAAAAAGATAAATCGCCTTCATAATTTATTTCTTGGTCGCTAATATATGTTTCTTGGTCTGAGTTAACGTTTATTTTTAAGTCGGGCTTATTATATGTGCTAACATCAAAATCCATATTGTAGGCATAATCTTTGCCATTAATTGTTAAAACTGAATAATAAGAGCCCGGCTGAAATTTGTAGTCTAAGTTTATTTCCCCGGAAATTATTCCATTTGGGCTAGATCCTTTTTGGTAATAAGATTGATATCCATTGCCTTCATGCAGTAAAGAAAGCTCGTAGTTTATTGGTTTTTCTTGATATTTTTTGTCTTCATTATCCTCTCGGACGATTATTCTATATTTTAGTTTTTCACCCGGGGTATATAGCGTTTTGTCTGACCGCCCGTGTACAATATATTCCGTTTTTTGGTCGGCGTATCGCCAAAATACCATTGCAAATTGATTGCTGCCTTCTGAGGCTGATATATAGTCATAATAATATTGACCTTTCCAAACGCCGTCTTTATTTGTTTCTCCGGTGCCAACCTTAGTCATTTTCCCTGTTTCATAACTGTAGCTGTAAAATTTTAAGTTTAAATGGGATTTCTTGCCGGTGTTGTAATCAACCGCCCAGACTATAGATTCTGCTGTTCCATCATGAACTACAGCTCCTATGCTGGAGACCGAAATTAAGCAGTTGCTTATTTTATCTCCGGACTTAGCGGTTAAATAATATGATCCTGAAGGTAGGGGATTAATGTCAACATAATAGCCGGAGTTTGGGCCAATAGTAACGCCCCATGTTTTCATTGGAGATTGTTTTGGTGCGGGGGTTACTTTGTCACTTCTTGTGTATTCTATATAAGGCAGTAAGTCGTCGTTATTAATTCTGTAAAGATTCAGGTCAATTTTCTTTTCTGCGCCGTTGTTTGACAGAACTACGCTAAAGGGCTTGTTGGATATTTGGGAATAAAGCATTTTGTCAAAACTGGGAGGCCATTCATTCAAAGCACTTCTAGTTGTAAAACTGAAGGTATAGTCCTGGGAAAGTGTATCTTTTTTGGTTTTTAGACCCTTTTTAATTGAGACACTGTAAGTAGTTGATGGCAAAAGATCTTTTTCCGGTATAAAAGAGATGGCGTTATCCTGATTTTTTGCAAAAGATCCTTTTGTTTGGGGAGTAATTTGATAGCTGTTTGAAAATTCCTGAATAGTCGGGACACTTTCAGTGTCTTTAAAAAATACAATAATTTCCTGATCTAATAGTGTCATTGTTTGCTTATCGAAAGGCGTGGTATTGGTAATAATTAGAGAGAAGGCGGAAGTAGTTTGGACTAAAGAGAAAGAGATAGTGGTTTTTAAATACCATTTATAGTCTGTTTCGGTTGTGGATCCCAAATCGGTTTTAATACCTTTGGAAAGCGTAATAACGTATGCTGTATTTGGTGAAAGTTGTTCGTCAATTTTGAAGGTTAATATTTTATTGTTTAACTCTAAATGACCTTTAATGCTGGGCTTTATGCCAAAATGCTCTCTTAGCTCCGATAAAGAAATTTCTTCCGAGATAGAAAAGCTTATTTCTTTTGTTGAAGGCGAGATATGCTGCAGGTCCTGCTTATTTATTGTGAATTTCCCCGTGAATTTGTTATTTTTTTGCTGATAACTTAAATAAAAAAAGACTGTTAGTCCTGCCAGTAGTAGTATTGGTATAATAATGAGAGCAATCTTTTTTAAATTTGAGAGTTCTTTAAATTTCCCAAAAAAGACAAACAATCTTTTCATTTCTTTCCTGTTGTTAAACTCTTTTTATCATACCTTTTTGCAAGCTCCAATTAAATAACCTTTTTTGGTTTCTTTTTTTTGGCTGAGAAGAAACACCAGATTCGACATTTGTCGGGTAAAAAACGGCGCCTAAAGAAATTTCTTCCAAAACTTCATTTAGACATTTTATTTTAGATTTAGAAGTTGTCCCAACGGCGATTTTTAACATGAGAGAATTATAAAGAATAAGAAAACTATTTTCAACTAAGCTTAAAACCGACTCCATATATTTAGGTAAAGTAAATTAGGTGATTTTAAAGGGTTAATAAGTAATTGGAGTGGCTTTTATTGTATATTGTTCGGGAAGTTGGTATATTAAGGAAGAATTAATAACGGACAAATATGCAGAGATATTCTTGGAAAAGTAAACAAGCTTGGATAAAAATTGAAGATGATGAGGCTGTTTTTGGTAAAGGTAAAAAGAAAATATTATTACCGGCTGAAATAATTACCGATCCATCAAAAACAATTCCCAAAAAGATCAGAAAAGACGTTCTGGAAGAAATATCTATTTTGGTTACTAAGGGCTGGGGTGATTTTGGAATAGATTATATCGAAAAAAATGTTTTAGGCGCATATTTACTTCTTGTTTTAAAGGACCCATATAACAAAATAATTGGAGTGGCACCTATTAAAAAATATAAAATTAGGCATAGGGAAATTTATTCATTCGGATTAACAGTTGTTGACCCAAGGTATCGAGAATTAGATCTAATGAAAAAAATGCTGCTTAAGGCTACCAGAAGTATTTTGATCAAACGGTTTTTGACGGGCAAAATGCTGACCGAATTTGTTTTCATTAGTCCTAATGTCAGAACTTTAGGTGCTATTATCAGATTTTGTGATTTTGTATATCCTAATCCGTATTTGGCTGATGAAAAAACGAAAAGAATTGATTCCGCAGATGAGGAAACATGGTTTACAATAAAGGAATTTTTGGAAAAATCCGGTGAAAAATACGATTATTTGCTTCGGGAGGGTTGTGTAATGAAGGGATTCTATGATGAAAAGCCGCATTTAATATACAAAGAATATCCTTTGCATAAAAAGCAGGAGCTAAATGATTTTGCTCAAAAGTACATATATTCAAAAAAAGGACAAGAAGTGGTTACAAGGGCAATTGTTAATTTTAGAAAAGTTTTAAGAGGATGAATATAAATATAATAAAAACTTATAACGATTTGGCGATTAATACTTATCATGTAAATCCTAAGGTTTTTATTTTTCTAATGGTTGCTTCAGTTCCGTTTTATTATTTGGGCTGGATATTAATTGGAAAAGAAATAGTTCAATTTAAAAAGAAATATTATATCGAAAAAAAAGGAAAAATTTCTGACATAATTTTGGAAAAAAAATTTTCATTTGCTTTATTAATTAATCGTATCGCTTGGGTAGCTCCTTACATTTATGTTATATTTTTCGGCCGAAATATCCCAATATGGTTTTGGTTTATATTTTTTGGCTGGATTATTTTCGGTGCATATCTATTTTCCTTAAGATTAAAGAAAATGATACAAAATAGATAGCTTGACAGAAAAACTTCAAAAGAGGAAAATATTTCTATGGATTTAAATGATAAAAAAATAATTGAAGAATTGCTTGATAAACAATCTGACCGCTATGAAAAAAGGATGGACGCTCGTTTCATAGAACAATCTGACCGCTATGAAAGAAGGATGATCCAAGTTTTTAATGAGGGATTTGACCAGGTTATTTTGCCGCATATCGTTGAAATTAATGAAAATATTGTATCGATGAAGCAAGATATCTCCTCGTTAGATAAACGATTAACGAACGTGGAGCATTCACAGGATAGAATGGAAAGAAAACTTAATTCTGTTGTTGATAGACAAGATGAACAAGGTTTGGAGATAAAAAAGATTAAGAAATTCGTAAAAATGCCGGAATCAGTTTAAAAGATAAGTCAAGCTAAAGAATTTTTTGCCAGACATCTTTTTATTGTTGCTTAGAGCCTGTTCAAAATCTCATGTCGAGCTGAAATTTTCATAATTTCAAGCGAAAATTTTTGAAATTGAGGAAGAATATCAAAGATACTTTGACGAGATTTCAACAATTTGCAGCCGAAATTATGAGATTTCAGCCGATAAGCCCGTTATTTCTTATACTGGCGGTGAGATTTTGAACAGGCTCTTATGCAGAAAAAAGAGGTATAAAGATTGGGTTGGAAAATGAAGCGCAAACTTGTTTTTGGTTTCCAGATAGAGCTTGCAAATTTGATCTAATAAAAGAGGTAATAGACTCGACTGTATTACTAATTATGATATTATTTGGTAGGTTTTAATGATAATGTTTATTATTATTACTTAACTTTTTGAAAAAAAATATGCTTATGTTGAGGTCGAAGAAAGAAAAAATTTGTTATGATATTCATCATCAACTAAGACTTGAAGATTTTGATGGTGAAAAGTTCTATAGGAAAAAACGGATCATACGCAATACATGGTTCTAGGAATATAGTTTAGCTACCCGAAATAAGTGGAATTTCTTGTCTCTTACTCCTCGGACAACAGTTCTGAAGTTTTTAAGTTTTGCATTAAAAGACTCTGCTGAAGCATTGGTACTTCGGTTAATAAAATAATTCAGTATG
>MNYC01000013.1 GCA_001872945.1 bacterium CG2_30_37_16 | reverse complement strand
TTTCCGCCATTAGTTTATTTTTCTTTTCCTGAAATTCCACCAGTTCAAAACTTCCCTCAAGGTAGCCGTCCATAAGACGGTCTATTTTTGTTTTAATGGCGGAAAGTTCGGTTTTGAGATTTTGAGCGAAAAGATTTGACGATTGGCTGTTTTCTTTTTCCCATTCGTTCAGTCTGGCAAGATATTTTTCCCGCCAATCGTCAGGCAAAGAAACTTTTTGACAATTCTCTTTTATTTGCTCGGTTAAAACTTCTTCCCGCAAAAAGCGAGTTTGCGAACAATTTTGCGTTTTGCTTTTGTGGGTACAACGATAATATACAAATTTCAATCCGCTTTTCTTAATGTGCCGTTCCGCTGTTATTGAGTATCCACACTCTCCGCAAACCGCAAAATTGAGGAATAAAAAGTTTTTCGGCCCTCGCTTTTTGCGGGGTTTGCCGTTTAAAATCAACGCCTCTTGAATTTGGTCAAAAAGTTTTTTTGAAATCATTGGCTTGTGCGATCCTTGATGCACTTCGCCGCGATAACGAAAGTGTCCGTAGTAAAATGGATTGGTCAAAATTTTCTGGATTGTGGACAAATGGGGCAGTTTTCCGTCTTTGCCAACCAAGCCAAGAGAAAACATTTTGCTTTGAATTTTTGTTAAAGTATATTCGCCAGTGGCAAAAGCCCGCAAAATTTCTTTCACTTTGTTAAAAGTTTTTTTGTCGGGTTCAATAGTTCTTAATCTCGGCTCATTGAAATAACCGAGAGGGGCTTTTGCCGAGAGTTCGCCTCGGCGTATTTTTTGCCGTATTCCTCGCAAAATGTTTTCTCTTAAATTGTCGGTGTAGTATTTTGCTTGTCCGAAGGCGACAGACAACATAAATTTTCCTTGCGGGGTCGCTTCAAACCAAAATGTGGGGAATTTTAGCGATGTGATTTTTCCAGTATCAACAAGATAAATGACACGCCCGCCGTCTATTGAATTTCTGGCTAATCTATCGGGATTCCACGCTAAAATTCCCGAAGCGTTGCCTTTTTCAATTTCCGACATCATAAAATTAAAAACTTCTCGGTCCGGCTCTTTGGCTGTTTTGCTTTCGTAAAATTCTTTAACCACGAAAAGATTGTTTTGTTTGGCAAATTCTCGCAATTCCGTGAGCTGGGCCTCAATAGACAAGACTTGTCTTTCCTCGTCCTCGCTTGATTTGCGGCAATAGATAAAATATTTAGTCATAGTTTTTAGAAGTTTTTAATTTTATAAAAGGCAACGCTTTACACCGACAATTTGTAAAATCTCATTTTGTATTTCGCCGAAGGCGAAAGAAAACCATCGGCTCATTGCGACAAGGTCGCAATACGAATTTCTAAATTCGTGAACCGCCGCCTTGCGGCGGGAAAACTGGCGATTGATTTTAAATTCCCGTGGCATTTCCTTGCGGAAATGCCTGCCGAAGCGAGGGGCGAAGCCCCGAGCGAGGCTAATTCCTCTGTAAATAAACTTTGGTGGAGCTGGCGGGAGTCGAACCCGCGTCCAAAAGTAAAAACTATAAAGGTTTAGCAAGCTTAGACTAATTTTAGTTTAGGTAGATTTACAAATTAGACAAAATTCTTTCTACCGATCCTGCTTTTGTCTTTAAGCGCCGCCACAAGAAAACGACCCCTGCATCCCGGATGTTTGTCGTCATTAAATTTTACCGGGCTAAAAAGTAAAGACGGGTAGCTTAGATTTAAGCTACGGCTGGAGAGAAGCTAAGACCACTGAAAGCAGCCTTAACTTTTTCTTTTAGATTGGCAGTTATATTGCCTTGTTTTTTCACCCGCTTAGGTTTTGCGAAAGCAAAATTTTGGCGAGTTACGGAGTTTTCTCTCCGACTTACAGTCTTTATAATTTTAAAGTACTTCTGTCGATTGCCACTGCAGCCCCATGAGCCGCCGCTAGGCGGCGAATTCCAAATAACAAATTCCAAATAACAAATAAAATCCTAATTTCAAATTTCTTAATTTTTTCATTTAATCGTTTTTGTATTCATTTGGCATTTGACATTTGTAATTTGAAATTTAAAGAACTTACTTTGTTCTTTCCTTGATTTCTTTTGCAATTTCCCGTTCTATTTCGCGTCTTTTTATAACGTCACGTTTATCGTAATTTTTTCGGCCTTTTCCAAGACCTAATTCTACCTTTATTAAACCATGTTTCAAGTATATTTTTAACGGAATTAATGTAAAACCCTTGGCTTCAAGTTTGCCGATTAAACTTTTTATTTCTTTTTTTGATAAAAGCAGCTTACGGCTTCGTTCCGGCTCATAGTTTTTATCACCGGCATTTTTGTAGTTCGCAATATGAGTGTTTAGTAGCCAAATTTCCTCGTCTTTTACTACCGCATAGCTGTCTTTTAAATTAATATGGCCGGATTTTACCGACTTAACTTCCGGTCCGGTAAGTACAATACCAGCCTCGAATTTTTCATCGATTTCATAATCAAAAAGACCTCTTCTATTTTGTGTGATTATTTTTATACCCATCGTTAGGTAATTATAACACAAAATACTAAAAAAGGCAAATATTTTAAAATGAATCCGGAAAACCCCCCCTCATTCGTCATTCCGGGCTTGATCCGGAATCTAGAAAGCATGGATTCCGGATCAATTGACTGTATTTTCTAAAGGAATGTCCGGAATGACGGCGAGAAAAAAAGAGTTTTCGGATTTACGGTTTAAAACTTTAATTTTTCTTATTTTTTGCTACAATTGAAGCAATATGAAGCGAAAAATTTTTAAGCGCATTTTAATTGGCGCTCTTTTAATCATTCTAATACCTTTTCTTTTGTTATTTGTATTTAAAACTGTTCGGCATGTTGGGGAAGTAAAAGGCATAAGCACGGAAAACAAGCCTACTGAAACTCCGAAAAAAGAAGCAGTTAAGTTTAAAAGATATTACGTGGCGGTTTCGCATCTCTCTAACCCAAAATCAAATACTTCTAAAAGTGAATTAGTTTCTTTAGCTGCTTCGGGTAAGATTATAACCAGTGATGACACGCGGGAAGACCTTCAAAAGTTTTTGGGGGCGGAAAAAATATCCAGTGTGCCTGCAGCAGATCAGATAAAGCTCACCAAAGACAATTTTGCTGTACTAAAAGTTGAGGAATTAAATCCGTCCTTAAAGGTTTTAAAAGTTGATGGCAAATTCATTTGGGAAGATGAAGATTATCCGTTGTGGGACGACGTAGTTAAAAAAGTCGGCGAGCAGCCGTTTGATTTAAAGGAAAGAACGGAAGTGGTGGTGGTTGGAAATATTAATTACGGCAAAACTGTGCTCGGGAAAATTAACGAAAAAGGCGCTTTATCATCTTTTTCGGAGATCTCCGATTATTTAACCGGCGCCGATGTTACAATTGGCAGCTTGGATTTGACGGTATCTGAATCCTCCAGTTCCGGTAAAAACATCTTAGAGGGATTAGGCGAAACAGGCTTCGATATTTTAAGCGTGGCTTCAAATAAGGTTACGCAAAATGGCAGTAAAGCCTACAGAGACACTTTGGCAAACATTACAGACAACAAAATGGATTATGTTGGTGGCGGAGAGAGCGAGGCGGATGCGTCAAATTATAAGGTAATAAAAAATAGAAATCATGGATTTGCTTTTATTTCATTTAATATTTTGGCCGGTGGTTTAGCGGCCAAAGATGAAACGGCTGGCGTTAACCAAGTCAAGACAGACAGAACTTTAAATATCGATTCTAGTCAAAAAGATTATATTGCTTCGTTAGTTTCCAATGCTAAAAAGGAAAGCGACTATTTAATTGCGTATATTAATGTGTCCAAAGATAGCAAGGATCCGTCAACTGAAGCAAAAAATGTAGCTCATAATTTAGCGGAAATGGGAGTAGATTTAATTATTTGCGGCAATTCTTCAATTAGTGAAGGGATAGAATACTATAAAAATAAATTTATTGATTATGGGCTGGGTAATTTTATAAGTGATACTTGGTCTCAAACTGGCAGTCAAGGCATTATTTTAAAAGCCATTTTTTATAAGGAAAAATTAGCATCGGTTTACTTAAGTCCAATAACTATAATGGATCAATACAAACCGGTTTTTGCGTCCGAAAAAGATGCAAAAAATATTTTAGACGCTATTTGGGCAAGTTCGGGGAGAATAAGCAGGGAGTTCTACTAAAAAACCGAATGGTTTTTTAGAATTTCAAATTTCAAATGCCAAACCAAATTATAACGTTAAATAATATACTTTATTCTTAATTCATAATTCTTGATTCAAAAGATGATTTTAGATTTTTTGTATCAATTAGTATAGCTGTTCTTTATTTCACCCCATTTTTCTGCTAAAATGTCTCTATGCTTAAGGAAGATTTACGAAAATATCTTGTTAAAGAACTAAAGGAGATGGCCCAGAAGGGAATTATTTCCGATTTTGAGGAAAACGATTTTCAGTTGGAGCGCCCCAGGGAAGAAAAGCATGGAGATTTTTCCACTAACTTTGCCTTGAAGCAGGCCAAAGACGAAACCCCTTTTTATTTAGCAACAAAAATTAAAGAGCATTTAAAAGTTGGCGCATTTATTAGTAAAACGGATGTTGTCCATCCCGGTTTTATAAATTTTCATTTTATAAAAGAAGTATATTCGGGAGAATTGTATTCAATTCTCGAAAAAAGGGAAAATTACGGCAATCTGGAAAAAGGTACGGGTAAGAATGTCAGTATAGATTATTTATCGGCCAATCCCACCGGCCCAGTTCATATCGGCAACGCTAGAGGCATCATTGGCTATAATATTGCAAATGTCTTGGAAAAAAGCGGATACAAAGTTACTAAAGAGTTTTGGATTAATGATATTGGTGGGCAAGCTGAAAGGTTTGCAAGAACCCTATATTATTGGTATCAGGTTGGTGAGGGAATAGAAGCAACCTTTCCGGAGGGCGGATATCCGGGAAAGTATTATGAAGAATTGAGTAATAAAGTTGTTCAGCCTTTAGATAAAACCAAATTATCGGGTCTAAGTGAAGAAGAACTGATTGAAATGTTCAGAAAATCGGGTCTGAAGCTATCTGTCGAAGGAATTAAAAATACAATGGAAAAAATTGGGGTGCATTTTGATAAATGGGTGAGCCAGGAATTTATTCAAACTAGGTTTACCGATGAAACTTTTGAATATTTAAATACTCACGGATATACTCAGGAAAAAGATGGTGCGGTTTGGTTTATCTCCAAAGACTTTCAAGATTTTGAAGATAAAGAGTCGGTGCTTAAAAAAAGCGACCAAAAAGGTACTTATACTTATTTTATGGATGACATAGCCTATCACTGGGCCAGGTTTAAAAAAGAAAATATTGATATATTTGTTGATGTTTTAGGGTCTAACCATCATGGCCACTTGCCAAGGATGAAGGCAGCCTTAAAGGCAATTGGCGTTCCTGAGAATAATTTAAAGCATGTTTTATATCAGTATGTTCGTTTAAAAAAGGGTGACGAAATAACCAGAATGGCCAAAAGAGAAGGAACGTATGTTACGGCAGATGATGTTCTTGCCCAAATTCCGGCTGATGTTTTAAAGTTTTTCTTTTTACTGCGGGCACCGGATTCTCATTTGGATTTCGATTTGGAACTGGCTAAGGACACATCAGACAAAAACCCCCTTTATTACGTGCAGTATTCTTTAGCAAGAATGCATGGTATTAAAAGGCAAGCCTCGGCCTCAGACGGGCAGGCTAAAGAAACTGATTATAAAGATGCTAATCTAACCTTGCTGACAGAGCCGGAAGAGATAAGCCTTATTAAAAAATTGACCGCTTTCCCTGAAATTATTGATGAAGTTGGCGAAAATTTTCAAATCCAACGGCTCCCTTACTATGCAGTCGATTTAGCTAACGGCTTGCATTCTTTTTATGAAAAGCATCGGGTTTTAAACGTTGAAGAAGAGCTGTCTGCTTCCAGACTTGCCCTGCTTGAGGCCGTCATTATTGTTATGAAGGAAGTTTTGAGGCTAATTGGAGTTGATGCTCCGGAAAAAATGTAATGAAAAAAAACAGGGTCGACCGTGGCAAGTTCCAAAAAGACATGATTTATCTTTTTGGATTTGGCTTTTTATGGATAGCGCTTCTGTTTTATGCCCTTCCAAAGCAATCTACCATCATCATTTGCATTTTTATAGCGCTTGTACTTTCTGTAATTAAGGTCCCTTTTTATATAAACGAATTTAAAGCCAGGGGTTTTATTTTGCCTAGCCTTCCTTGGGAAGATAAATATCTGGAAAACACGTCAAAGGCAAACGATAAAAGGGATCCCGGTTTGCAGAGACTTGCGGCGTTTACAATTATGTTTATAGGTGTTTGGCTTTTAGCTATACCCTTTATTTCCAAGGAACTCTTTAATGAATCCATAAAAGGCCTCGTTTTTTTAATTGCTTGCTTACTAATTGAAACTGGGATGGTAGGAGTTTATTATAGAAAAGAGATATATAGAAAGATTAAGATCGATGAGGTTGCAAAAAATGCCAAAAAGCATAATAAAACTTGAAAATATTTCGAAGTCATTTCTGCTTGATACTTATGAAAATAAGGTTTTAAAAAATATTGATATTGAAATTTTTGAAGGTGAATTTATCTCCATCATTGGTCCGTCCGGATCCGGCAAATCTACTTTAATGAACATAATTGGTTGCTTAGACAGGCCAACGATGGGAACCTATCTTTTGGATGGTATAGACGTTTTGTCAAAAAAAGACAAGGATCTGGCCAACATCAGATCAAAAAAAATCGGTTTTGTTTTTCAGTCTTTTAACTTAATTCCGAGGCTTTCCTTGCTTGCTAACGTGGAAACTCCCATGATTTATGCAAGGAGTAAGAACAGAAAGAAAAAAGCGACGGAGATTTTAAATAAAGTTGGCCTTAACCACCGTTTAAACTATAAGCCAAACCAGGTTTCGGGCGGCGAGACTCAGAGGGCGGCTATTGCCAGAGCCTTAATTAATGACCCCAAAATAATTTTGGCAGATGAGCCAACCGGAAATTTGGATTCTAAAAATGGAGCGGAGGTTCTAAAAATTTTCAAGGAATTAAACGAAAAAGGTGTAACCATAATTTTAGTGACGCATGACCCAAATATTGCCAAAATGGCCCAGCGAACGATCAGATTAATGGATGGAGAGGTAGAGAAGGATGTTTAAGGAAAGTATAAAAATTGCCATAACCAATATTTGGGCGTCCAAAATGCGGTCATTTTTGACCATGCTTGGAGTTATTATTGGCGTGTCTTCTGTGGTTATTATGATGTCTATCGGCGAAGGAGCCAAAAAGGGCGTAGAAAATACGGTAAAAGGTTTGGGCACAAATATAATGGAAATTTCGCCCGGAAAAATAGAAAAGGGACAGCAATTTAATATGATGTCAACATTGTCGGTATCCACTTTAAAAGAAGAAGACGTGGATGCCATAAGAAAAATTAATCATGTGAAAAAAGCATCACCAATAATGATTGTTGGGGGAATGGTTAAAACAAAAGATAAGGTTTCTAGCTCTATGCTTATAGCTTCGGCCCCCGAAGCCTTAGAAATTATTAACTTGGAATTGACTGAAGGCAAAGCTTTTGGTTACTCTGAATATAATGCATCTGCCAATGTTGCTGTCATGGATTATGTAGCCAAAGAAAAACTATTTGGAGATGGTAAGGCGGAGGGTGATAAATTTACCATTAGAAACGAAGAGTTTACTCTTGGTGGTGTTTTCAAATTGAAAGGGCAAATGGGAGGTCAATTAGTCCCGGTGAATTTTGACGACGTTATTATTATTCCTTTCTCTACTGCCAAAAAAATTACAGGACAAAGCCAAATTTTTAGAATTAATGCGCAGGCAGATAGTCAAGAGAACATAGAAAAAGTAAAAGAAGGAATAAAGACAACTCTTATTAAAATGCATGATGGCAATGAGGATTTTTCAATTATCACACAAGACGATGTAATTGATATTGCCGGCGGAATTTTAGACATTTTAACCATTTTAATTACGGCCATAGCTTCCATATCTTTGGTGGTTGGCGGAATTGGTATTATGAATATGATGCTGGTCACGGTTACCGAACGTACGAAAGAAATCGGCATAAGAAAAGCCATCGGTGCGACCAAAAAAGATATTTTGCTTCAGTTTTTAATTGAGGCGATGGTCATTAGTTTTGTGGGCGCTATGCTTGGTTTTGCTCTTGGCATGTTTGGACAGTTTGTAATTACCAGACTTACTACAGCTATAGAGCCGTATTTAAGCCTTAAAACTATTTATAGTGTTATTGGAATGGCTTTTGGTGTGGGAATCGTTTTCGGTTTACTTCCGGCCTTCAAGGCGGCCAACAAAAACCCGATAGAAGCGCTAAGATGGGAATAGGGATAGCTCAAATGTCAAATTTCAAATTAAAAATGTCAAATGAAATCCTAAATCTGAATGCTCAAAAATTTGAAATTTGAACCTTTGACATTCATTTGACATTTGTAATTTGTCATTTGGATTTATTAAGGCATCCGTGGCTTAATGTGTTATCATAAGGTTATGGCAAATAAATCTAAATTATTGGATATCCGATTAAATAAGGAGCTGGATAAAAAAACGGCTGAGCATTTTTTGGGTTTTTCTTTTGGCAACTTAAATCTTGGAAGCTGCATTACTCAAACTCTGCCAAGTCTGGAGATCGCTTTATCCTTAAATGGAGTTAAACAAAATCGACTTATTTCTAAAGAAATTGATAATTATTATTTTTTATACAAAGAGGCTCTAGAAACCAAAGCTAAGGAATTAGACGCCGTATGGTCGTCTTACGAAAAAAAGTTTGAGCGGTTTATTTCTAAAATCTCGGATAAGTCTTTTCCTAAAGGGAAAGTAACTTTATACTTATCAATCTTTGATTCCGGTAATAATTTTATGGATTCTAAAAGCTTTCAGGTTTGGATAGGTAAAAACGAAGAAGGCTTTGTTAGCTCGGTGGTTTTTGAACTCCTATGTTTTTATTTTGATTGGTATGCTAAGAGGAATTTAAAACATTTTTCAGATGACGAAAGGTGGCATTTAACCGAGCAGTTTGCCAATACCTTTACCCACGTTGAAGCTTTTGAAAAAATTTTCGGCTTTATAGCCCAAGCCGACGTTCCGGGTTTCGGCCTAATGATGCCCTTTAAACATATAGATGAATTTATACTTCAGGTAACAGAAGTCGGTAGTTAACAGGCTGTCTAAAAACCTCTTCCAAAGAAATTTAGACAGCCTTTTTCAATGGAAATAAAAAATGCCTTAATAATTAGGGCCGTATTGTTTGATTGTTTGGTTTCCTGGTTTCTTAAGCCGCTTTTAGCCTCATTAGGCTACTTAAGTTGATTTCCTCTCTTTGGATTTCTTTTTTCTTTAATCCATTGAATATCTTAATCAGGTTATGAGCCGTACAAGAGAGACCCAGTTCAACCGAAA
>MNYC01000027.1 GCA_001872945.1 bacterium CG2_30_37_16 | reverse complement strand
CTGCAGGAGAAGATGAGCATTCTGTTTTAAATCCGACTGTAGCGGAAAAATTGCTGGTGGACTTGTCGCAGGGAATATCCCAAAAAGTTGTGTTTGAGGAGGTTACGACGAGTTCGACTTTTTGAGAGTGAACAAGACTTAGTCCTAACCCAATTTTGTAGCGTGTCGGCAGTTTTGCTCCACTTTTGCTGCCAAAAGTGGAAAAAGAACTTTCAAGAATGAACCAAAAATAAAATCTTTTAGATTCTGGATTCCCGCCTGCGCGGGAATGACGAGGGAAAAGCGGATTTTGGTCTTTACCTAAAGAGGGTAAGCGCTTAAAGACTTGTTTCTTGCTATTTGCTTATTGTTTTTTGACTAACGGTAACGTACAACACCTAAACCCTGCTCCGGTTTTAGGGGCTTCGTCAAATTTTACCGGAATAACTTTTATATCCATATCGGTTAAAAGTTTTATTAACCTTGTTGCATTGTGACGTATAATAATTGTGTTCGAGTTAATTACCAAGACATTAGAAAATAAGGCGTCATGTTCTTCTCTGGCTATATCAATTAGCTCATAATTATCCAAAATCTCTTGGGAAATTTCTTTTAAACCATTTCTATAAATCAGGGCCTTGCCAGCGACAATTGGGCCAAAAGTACAGTCTAGGTGCAGACATTCCTCGCCGTCTTTCGGCAGTTTCATGAATACGGGAATAACTTTATATTTTGTATCCTTCAAGGTGTCTTTTAAAAAATTTACGCCTTCTTCGGTTGACCTCTGGCCGATTCCATAAAAAACAAAACCTTTGTCCAAAATTATGTCGCCGCTTTCTAAAATTATCCCTTCGGGAATTCGAATAATTTTATCTTCAGGAATTAGATCTAAAATATCTTTTAAAGCTTCCCATTCTCTTTTTCGGCTTATTCTTTTCATGTTGCAGATGAAAAATAAATCGCCAATGACAAAGGCAATGTCTCTTGGGGGGAGCTGGTCGCACACGCCGGTAGAACAGGGAAGGGGAAGCAAATGACGGACATTCACCCCTAATTTTTTTAATACCAATTCTAAACCATCAAATTCCTTTTTTAACTTTTCAGCCGTTGGTTTATCGTCAGAGAAATAATATTTTTTCTGAGTGTTGTTAACTATTTCCACGGTACCCTGATCGGAAAGGAAATTATCCGGATAGCCAATTATTACATCCCTTAAAGTGTCCGTTTCATTCAAACAATGGGGGATTAGTGTTTCTTTTTTAGTTTTAGTAAGTATTTCTTCGTCCATAAGTCCTAGAAGATTTTATCAAAGAATGAGTTGAGTGTTAAGACGTTTTTTCATAAATGCGATTTAGTGGTGTTTTTCTCTAATTTTCGTCATTCCGGACATTTCTTTAATAAATACAGTCAAGCGCCTGCCCGCCTTCTTGACCGCCTCTGGTGGTGGGAGGGATCCGAATCTATTTTTGTCATTCCTGCGGAGGCAGGAATCTAGAATTTAAAAGATTTTATCTTTTTGTTCTTTCTCGAAAGAACCAAAGGCTTCGGCTGTCCTCGCCAAAGTGTCGGAAGTAGCTCTCATTCATTCTCAAAAAAATTGCCGCTCCTCCGGATCGCCCTCACGCCCAGCTAAAGCTGGCCTCCGGTAGGAATTTTTTCGAGAAATTCATTCGTTTTTTCCTCTCTTTGCCTGTGGATGCCGAGAGAAGAAAGAAAGTGATTCGTAGTCAGACAAAGGAAAGGAAAATAGATTTAAAAGCTAAAAATACTTTTTTAACCAATTCTTTGCTATAATTAAATTAATGAAAAAGCGGCATATAAAATTTATCTTAAAGGCTACGGATTTTGTTTTACTAACATTTATCCTTTTTCCATTCGCTTTTTATATTAATCGAATTTATGGTTGCGATTCTTGTCATTTAAATTTCATTCAAAACTTCTTAAAATCTATTTCCTCATATTTAATTAAGGTTCAGGTTTTGGCGTTTGCACCGGCCTTGGTCGCTTTTTTTATCCCGTTTTCTATTGCTATGGAATGGGTAAGCGGCAGTCCTAGAGAATGGAAACTGACCATGTATATCGCTTGCATTATTGGTCTTATAACTCTAATGTATGTTGTGTTTACATAAAATTCAATTGTCACTTATAAACCGGACATGGTAAAATAGTCTTTAGTTAAGGAGGGATATGGGTTACATCGATAAAATTGCTTCTTCATTTGCCAACTACCTGGTTACGGTTTGGCAGCAGATTAGTTGGATTTTTACTACGGATACAATTAAAATGAAGCCACTGTTATTTTTGGATATTATTTTGGTAGCCTTTGTTTTCTATTGGATTTACATTTTTCTTAAAAAAACCACGGCTTCACGATTCCTACCCGGGTTCCTCGCTTTTTCTGTTTTTGCCGGCCTTGGTTATCTTTTTGATTTAAACGCCGTCGCTTGGTTATTTTCTAAAATGTTTCTAGTTATAATTGTGGCAATTCCCATAATATTTCAGCCGGAAATTAGGGAAGCTTTAAGTTTGATGTCCAAGAAAAAATCTTCTGTTAAAACGCAGGTTCAAGGGGAGGAAGAATGAGATACATAACCAACAATTTTTTTGTTAAATTTTTATGCTTGGTGCTGGCTTTTGTTTTTTGGGTTTTTGTGATGGCTGCCGATACCAGAATGGGTTATTTCCCCAAAGAGATCGAAGTAAAAGTTAAAAATATAGCTAACGGTCTTGCGGTAGTGGAAGATCCGGTAACTATAAAAATTAAAGTAAAAGCTCCCCTCACGGTATATAACAAGTTAAACGAGAAAAGTTTCGAAGCTTACATTGACGCTTCCAGTATTAAAGAAGCGGGGGCCGAAAATTTAGATATTAAAATTGATTCCAAAGAAGCGGGAGTCCAGGTGATAGGGTCGGACCCTAGGTCTTTCCTACTAAAATTGGAAGACGAAGAAACAAAAAAAATAGCTATAACTCTAAGTCACAAAGGCAAGCCGTCCGATGACTATAAAGTTGGGACCGGAGAAATTTCGACAAAAGACGTAATAGTAACCGGTTCTCCCACAAAATTAAAAAAAATTGCAGACATTGTGGCCTTAGTAGAGTTAAAGGGCAATGAAAAAGGAAATATTGATGCCGATATGCCGGTAGCGGCGTTAGATGAAGATAATAATATCATAAATTATCTGGTTTTTGATCCGGAACTTGTGGGCGTTAAACTGGCTATTATTCCTAAGGTAGAATCAAAATCGGTTGGTATAAAAGTTAACTTAACCGGCGAGGCGGCTAAAGGCTTCTGGGTAAGCAAGATAAAAACCGATCCGGAGATTATAGCTGTTAAGGGAGAACTTGAAAAAATTAAAATTATGGAATATGTGGAAACGGAAAAAATTGATTTGGCCGGGAATTCTCAAACTATGATTGCCAGGGCCAAGTTTCAATTGCCCGAAGGCGTTAAGGTGTCTGATAATATTGATAAAGTTAACGTTCAAATTTTCATTTCTAAAATTGATGCAACCAAAACTTTATCGCCGGCAGTCAACTTTAAAAGAGGAAATCCAAAATATACGGCCGAAACTCTAACCATGCCATCTATTACCTTATCCGGTTCCCAGGCTGCTTTAAATGCTGCCACTTCTGAAAACGTAATCTTGAATATAGATTTGTCAAGTTACGGACCGGGTGAGCAAAAGATCCAAATTAAAAAGGAAATGGTGACAGTTTCCGGAGAAGTTGAAGTAACCAAGGTTTTGCCGGAGTTTATTAACATTAGAATAACGGAAATACCAACACCTACACCATGAAATCAGAAGACCAGCGTAATTTAAGACTTATCATAATCCTTTTTATAACACTACTGTTTAGTGGTACTATTGGTTTTGCTGCCTTTGCAGGAGACGACATACTAACCGCTTTCTACCGAACTATCATTCTGCTCCTTACTCACTTCGACCATGCAATTCCGAAGACTTGGGGTATAAGGCTTCTTATTTTGGGTCTAATTTTTGGAAGCCTTGTCATTATGGCATATTTAATAAAAATATTTGCTCAGTATATCTTTGAGGGAGCGCTGAGTGATAATATAAGGAGGAGAAGAATGAAAAAAGAAATAGATGTTATGAAAGATCATTTTATAGTTTGCGGTTTTGGACGTGTCGGACAACAGATTGTCCATGAACTTATAAATGAAGATGTCAATTTTGTCGTTTTAGACCGTGACGAAAAAGCTTTTCACGACAGGATGTCAAAGAAGATTAAATTTATTCCTAAGGATCCAACGTTCGAGGACAATTTGCGTGACGCCGGAATTTATAAGGCCAAGTCTTTAATTGCCGCTTTGGGAGAAGATACGGATAATTTGCTTCTAACTCTGGCGGCTAGATCCCTAAACCCAAACCTCTATATTGTTTCCAGATGTAGTTTTGAGGAAAATGCGGCGAAATTAGAAAAGGCGGGGGCGGACAGGGTGGCAATGCCATATCAAATTGGCGGGTATCATATGGCCACAATGGCTCTTAGGCCGGCTGTTGTTGACTTCTTGGACGTCATAATAGATAGCAAGCATGACGAGCTGCAAATAGAGGAAGTTTGGGTTGAAGAAGATTCACCGTTAATTGGTAAGCCATTAACCGAGTATTTGTCCAGAAAAAGAACGGGTGCCACAATTTTAGCGATAAATCGTTACGATGGAACGTCTGTAATTAATCCGGCCGGGGATGAAATAATTTATAGCAAAGACAAACTAATAATTATGGGCACAAAAAAACAATTGGAAACCTTGGCGCATTCAATTTTTAGCGAGGAGAGTATTATTACTAAGTAAAAAAATTGGCATAGTCAGATTAAAGGCTTTCTTTAAAGCAACATTTTGTATAAAATGTGATTCATGAAAAAGAATTATAAAATTGATAGTGAGGGATCCGGAAAAAGGCTGGATGCTTTTTTAGTTTCTAAAGGGACTGGCTACTCGAGGTCTTTTATTCAGAAATTAATAATTGCGGGCAAGGTGTTAGTTAATAACGTTTCCGGGAAATCAAATACGATATTAAAGATAGGAGACTCCGTTTCGATGGAAATGCCGGAGGCCAAAAAAGCGGTAAAGTTAAAGCCATCCGGAGGTTTGTCCATCCCAATAATTTTCGAGAATGAAGAATTTTTAGCAATAAATAAACCGGCCGGACTTGTTGTTCATCCGGCGTTTGGGCACGCAGATGCCACCTTGGTAAATATTCTCGTATCGATGCGTCCGGATTTAATGCGTTTGGATAATTTGCGTCCGGGAATTATACATCGTTTAGACAAAGATACTTCCGGTATAATGCTTGTCGCTAAGACAGAGGATGCAGTAGCTTTTTTGTCCAAAGAAATTGAAAATCGAAAAGTAAAAAAACAGTATTTGGCTTTGGTCTTTGGCAAGGTTGATCCACAAAAAGGGGAGATTAATGTTCCTCTAAAAAGATCTTCAGTTAATAGAAAGAGGGTTGACGTGTCTGCGGCAGGTAAGTCGGCAATTACAAATTATGAAGTGGCGGAGGAATTGGGTAAAACTACATTAATAAATGCTTTTCCGGTTACCGGTAGAACGCATCAAATAAGAGTTCATTTTTCATATATCGGCCATCCCATAGTTGGTGACGTAACTTATTCATCCGGGTCTCAAATTGCAGAGTCAGAAAATTTAGGAGTTAAACGGCAAATGCTTCATGCGTATCGTTTGGGTTTTATTGATCCCAAAACTAAAAAATGGCTAGAACTGGAGGCTCCAATTCCTCAAGATTTTCAAGATTTACTGCAAAAGATAAGGATGGGGAAATGATTGGCAACATTATTCAGCTGGAAAAAGTGCGAATGGCTTATAAAAATGGGGTCTTAAAGCAATCTTATTTAATTACCGGCCCGTGGGATATTGGCAAAAAAGACTTTGCCATGGCATTTTCGGCAATGATGTTTTGCGAAACTAATGACAATTGCGGCACATGTAAGGGTTGCAAAAAAACCGGTAATCTTTCTAATCCCGACTTCTATATTTTAAATGAAGATGGACAAATAAAAATTGATTCCATAAGAGAGCTAAATAAGAATATTAATTTAAAGCCTTATGAGTTTGAAAGAAAGGTGGCTTTAATAATTGGAGCAGAGAAAATGACAACTGAGGCAGCAAATAGTTTGCTGAAGATCTTAGAAGAACCGCCGGAAGATTCAATTATTATTCTTACGTCCGCTGTGCCCGGCCAATTGCTAGAAACCATCAAATCCAGATGTCAGGATATCAAGCTAAAAAATGTGCCCAAAAAAGTTATAATTGATGAATTAACCAAAAATCATGGTCTAGAAAATGATGAGGCTTTAAGAATTGCCACTATTGCTTTAGGGCGGCCAAAATTAGCAGAGAGTCTTGCGGTAAATGATGATTATGGGGAAGAGGTTGAATTTTTAAGAGAAATTACAAAAAAGAATTTGTGCGAAAGGTTTAAACTAGCGGCAGATTTTGCCGAAAAAAAGAATATATTGAGGCTAATTGGTTATTGGGAGACTTTTTTTATGGATCTTTTAAAGGCGAAAATAAACGGCCATGATGATCTTTTAACGACAAAATATAAGGTTAAAGATTTCTCTTGGGGTGTCCGGTCAATCGTAAACATCCTTGACATTTTAGAGAAAATGAGGGAATATATCCAGAGTAAAATCAAAAATAAACTAATTCTAGAAAACATATTCTTGAACATATGAAACTTGCCGGAATCCAATTTCAATATTCTCTTAAAATTTATGATTTCGATCAGACCGATCTGGAAATTTCATTGGGTGATTTTGTTTTGGTAGAAACTATTCAGGGTCAGGAAATTGGAAGAGTGGTTTACTTAAATAAAAAGAAAAAATCGGGCGATGAGGATATGAGGCCGATACTTAGAAAAGCTATCCCGGAAGATATGGAAAAAATGAAAACATTAAGAGAGGAAGCTACCACTTATTTACCAGACTTCGAAAAACAGGTCAAGAATTTTGGTCTTAAAATGAGACCGGTTGCCGCCGATATTTCTATTGACGAAAAAAGACTAACTTTTTATTTTATGGCAGAAAGCAGGATTGATTTTAGGGATTTGGTTAAGGAATTGGCCCGGGAATATAAGAAACAAATAAGGCTTTTGCAGGTTGGTGCCAGAGACGGAGCCAGAATTATAGGGGGCTATGGCAGATGCGGCCTAGAAGTTTGCTGCCAGAGATTTCTAACGGACATTGAAAGTATTACCATGGATATGGCCAGAGATCAGAATTTGGCGGCTAAATCCGGTTCAAAAATTTCCGGAATTTGCGGAAAGCTAATGTGCTGCCTCGCATACGAAACCGATGATAAAAAAAAGATTGAGAAAGAAATAGAAAAAGAAATTGATGCTGCTCAAAGCCGAGATTGAATAATTCTGCGTCTAATTTCAGATTAGATTTAAATATGTTATTCCGGACATGATCCGGAATCTATTTTTGACTTTGTCATTCCCGCCTTCGCGGGAATCCAGAAGTTTGTTTTCAAGCTAAATATCGGAATGTTAGGGTCCGACCCTAGCAAGATCATAAACTTGGTTATTTGATATTATCTGGATTTTGGTCGAAAATATCGAAATAATTGACTATAGGGCATAATTTAGATATAATAGTACAGAATTTTGGCCTCTTTTTTTGTTTTTAAAATGTGCCACTGAGCTTTAGCGGCGAAGGGCTGGCTGCATAGCCTGTGGTCAGATATACGCCGATGTAGCGTTAAGTGGCAGAGTCCGGCAACTGCCGGATAAACAGTAGGTTAGTTGTATGGTTGGGTGGACAAGCAAAAAATGCCGATGTAGCTCAATGGCAGAGCAACTGTTTTGTAAACAGTAGGTTGTGGGTTCGAATCCCTCCATCGGCTCCATAGTAAGTTAAAAATTAAAAGTTCAAAGCGCAAAATTTTGGTAGGTTTCAAAAGAAACTTTTGATGATAATATAAAAGAAAATTAGCGTTAGCTAATTACCAAAATTTTGACTTTTTCATTTTGAATTTTAAATTATCCTGGGCAGGTACCCAAGCGGCCAACGGGGGCAGACTGTAAATCTGCTGGCATTCGCCTTCGAAGGTTCGAATCCTTCCCTGCCCACCATGAAAATGATAACTTCCGAAAAGAAGCTGTCATTTTCATGGTATGGGGGTTGGTGAAAACCTTCATCCCAGCGTCGTTTGTAAATCTGGTGGAAACTTGGGATGCTAGACAAGTTAAAGCTTCTTGCCTTGGGTAAAAATGAGCAGCGAGGCTGCTTCGAATCCTTCCCTGCCCACCAAATTTCGCTCCTTCGGAGCTTCACTTGGCAAGCCATTTTTCTACAATTTATGTTAATGAGATAATATCTCAGAATAGATTATAGAAATTTGTCCTTCGAAGCTGAAAGCGAAGTAGGACGAGTTTGCTAAAATCGAAGTGTATTCTAATGGCTTCACTTGGCAAGCCATTAAAAGATGTAGCCAGTAACAAGGAAACAGCAAAGCTTTATTCCCTAAGACAATGCGGTTACTGTTTACTGATTCCTGGTTCCTGAACAGGCCCAGATAGCTCAGTTGGCAGAGCGCATCCATGGTAAGGATGAGGTCACGGGTTCGAATCCCGTTCTGGGCTCCATTTTTCGCCAATGAGGCGGAAAATGTCCTTCGAAGCTGAAAGCGAAGTAGGACGAGTTTGCTAAAATCAAAGTATATTCTAATGGCTTCAAATGGCAAGCCAAAAAAGTTAAAAAAAAGGAGAAATAAATGGCAAAGAAAGAAAATAGGCCGGTAATAGCACTTGCTTGCACAGAATGCAAAAACAGGAACTATTCAACTACAAAAAATAAGAAGAATACAACTGATAGGATAGAATTGAGCAAATTTTGTCCTTTTTGCCGAAAAACCATCGCTCATAAAGAAACGAAATAATAATTCAAAATTCAAAATGCAAAGGGCAAAAGTACAATTCAAAATTCAAAATTTATGTTGTAAACTAGATCATGTAGATTGTTTAATAATTTTGAACTTTAACTTTCGGCTTTTGCATTTTTAAAGGGGCGTTCGTTAATTGGATAAACGGCTACTCTCCAAAAGTAGTCCTGCCGGTTCGAGTCCGGCCGCCCCTGCCAAAGGAATAAATTCACTATTAGCTGATAGCTTATGGCTAGTAGTAATAAATAAGAAACTTGAAAAAGGTTTCTTATTTTGAGCAGTCAATTCTAATCCAATAATCGGACTAAACGGAGTGTTTTGGTGCAGGAAAATTCTTACTAGAAATTCTCCTTTCTTTTCATTATTTTAAATAACT
>MNYC01000037.1 GCA_001872945.1 bacterium CG2_30_37_16 | reverse complement strand
TAAGTAAGTCCTTATGGCTGAGAAATCACATTCTGAATTCTCAGCCTTTTTTATTTATAAAAATTTTCTTGTAATTAATAAGGATTTATTGTACCTCAGCAATACTCCGAGCGTTAGCTCGTGAGATGAATTGCTTCCAAAATTCTTTGAATTTTGGACAAGCTATGCTTGAATCAGGCTAATACCATGGGTGTAAACCCATGGAAGTTTATTCCTTATTCTACATTCACATACCTAATTCATAATTCATTATTCTTGATTCATAGCTAGAATCGGGTACTTGCATCTTCTTTTCTCTATTTTCTTGCTTGAAATCATAAATTTATGGTATAATAGCGATGGTGGAGGCGGATTAATGCCTCTATTTGCATTAGAAAAATTATGACAAAAATGACAAAAATAATAGCTACACTTGGCCCGGCCAGCGATAGCTATGAAACAATTTGCGAGCTAATAAAAAGCGGGGTTAATATTTTCCGGCTTAATTTTTCGCATGATTCTTATGAAAATCACCAGAAAAGAATTGAAAATATCCGAAAAGCCGCAGACGATTTAAATAAAAACATAGCTATTTTGCAAGATCTACAGGGACCTAAAATTAGAGTCGGTGAAATTGATGAAAACGGCATAAAATTGGAAAATGGCGCGGAAGTTATATTAACCGTCAACGCCCAGAGCGAAGGGAAAATTGAAGTTCAGTATAAAGGCCTAGATAAAGACGTTTCCGCTGGCGACGTTGTCCTTCTAGACGACGGTCTTTTAGAGCTTAAAGTGCTAGAAGTTTCGGGCGGCGACATTAAATGTGAAGTTATTGTCGGCGGTATTTTAAAATCCAAAAAAGGCATCAATTTGCTTACGTCATCAATTTCTATTCCGGCAATTTCCGAAAAAGATGAGAGTGACGCTAAGTTTGGCTGTGAAAATGAAGTTGATTTCGTTGCTTTATCGTTTGTAAAAAATGCTCAGGATATTAAGGATTTAAGAAAAATAATCGGTGAAAATGGCTCTCAAATTATTGCTAAGATAGAACGCCATGAAGCGGTTCAAAACGTAAGGGAAATTGTAGAAGAAGCGGATAGCATTATGGTTGCTCGTGGCGACTTAGGTGTAGAGCTGGGCATGGATAAGGTGCCGGTTCTTCAAAAAAGAATTATTAATGAATGCTTAAGGCAAAATAAGCCGGTAATCGTTGCAACACAAATGTTAGAATCTATGACTAAAAATCCCCGTCCCACCAGAGCGGAAGCCTCCGATGTGGCAAATGCGATTTTGGACGGAGCAGATGCCGTTATGCTTTCAGCGGAAACGGCCGTCGGCGATTACCCTCTTGAGGCCGTCAAAACAATTTGTAATATTGCAACTGACGTTGAAGCATGGGTTATTGAAAATCAAGTGGTAATCGGCAAAAGAATTCAAAGCGAAGTAGATTCTGTGGCGGAAGCCATTTCCAATACGGTTGTGCGTCTTGCTAAGCAGACCGGCGCAAAGCTTATTTTGGTGCCGACAGCAACCGGAATAACAGCTAATCTTATTTCCAATCGCCGTCCATTCGTGCAAGTACTAGCTATTACACATGACCATAAAGCTATGAGAAGAATGGCTATTTTGTGGGGGGTGCAAGCAAGAGTTGTTGAATACAATACGGTTGAGGAAATGATTGTTAATGGAATTGAAATAGCTAAAAAGTACGATTATATTAAAAAAGATGACCGCGTCATTATTGCATCGGGAAAATTACCCGGAGTTCCTGGCGGAACCAATATAGTTGAGGTTATGACGGTAGAATAAGAGAAAATGTCGAATGTCTCAGCCCAAGGCTGATCCGCCTAGGGCGGAAAATTTCAAATTATAACAAGGAGGAATATGAAAGCTTTAATACTTGCCGGGGGATATGCAACACGTCTTTGGCCACTTACTAAAGAGAAGGCCAAGCCCTTATTATTGGTAAACGGCAAACCGATGGTAACTCATGTTCTAGATAAAATTCCTTCAGAGATAGAGGTTTTTGTTGCCACAAACGAACCTTTTAAAAAGGATTTTAATGCGTGGAAGAAAAATTTACACAGACCGGTAAAAATGATTTACGAAAAAACTTCGAATAATGCCAATAAGCTTGGTGCAATTGGCGCCATAGCCAGTTTTATTAAGGAAAATAATATTAAAGAAGACTTATTAATTATTGGCGGCGACAATTATTTTAAATTTGAAATTCAGGATTTTTTGGCCAATTATAAGGGCGATACTTTAATTGCGGCTTATAACGTTGGCAGTTTAGAAAAAGCCAAAAGATTTGGGGTTTTATCCGTTCAAGGGAACAAGGTTGTTGAATTTGCGGAAAAACCGCAGGAACCAAAATCGACTTTGGTAAATACCTTCTGCTGTGTTTTCCCGAAAAGTATCTACCCGATGCTTTTTGACTTTGTCAAAATTCATACCGACAACCAAGGTAGTTTTATCGAATATTTGGTTAACAAAACTGACGTTCGGGCATATATTACTGAAGAAGATTGGTTTGATATAGGCTCCTTTGACGGATATATGGAAGCTCATAGAAATGCTTCAAAAGAACGAAATCATGATACTTCTTCCAAGTTTTTTGGGGTTGATTTTTGGGGCGAAAAGAATACTATCAAAGGGAATGTGTTTATAGATGAGGGAACGGCCATTAAAAATTCTACTATTAATAACTGCATTATTCTCGGGCATTGTATGATCGAGGACAGTACTTTAAAGAATTGTATTATAGATGAAGGAAGTTATATATCTAACTGTAAATTATCGGAAACTATGATAGAAAAAGGAACCCATATGTCCAATACGGTTCTGCGTAAGGACAAGAAAAAACATCTTGACCGCGATCTTTCTATAGATGCCGGCATTGCCGTTAAACTTAAGGGATTTGAACTTTATTTGAAGAACAAAAAAGTAGAATTTGCTTCCAGGTTTTTAGAAGATGCGCGTCCGTATCTTGCTAAATCTAAAGCAGAAAGTAAAATAGAGGAACTTTATCGAATGTACCGTGATGTTCATTTGGACTCGGACGAGGCAAAACTAAGAAACAATCATTTAAGATATGACATTACCGTAGTGGTGCCGGGACTTGTTGGGGATGAATATGTCAAAACTGTCGGTCATTATCATCCAATAATCGAAGGATCAAAGGTTACTTATCCGGAAATTTATGAAGTGATAGAAGGCCATGCAAATTATGTATTGCAAAATTGTAAGGAAAATCATTGTAACGAAGTGATTGTTATTGATGCAAAAGCCGGAGATAAAGTTGTTATTCCGCCAAATTACGGACATGTTACAATAAATGCCGGTCATAAATATCTGGTGATGGCCAACATTACGGCTGACAATTTTAGCTCCGATTATAAGGACTATAAGCGATATCATGGAGCGGCCGTTTACAGAACAAAAGACGGTTGGGTTCCAAATTCTAAGTATAAAGTTGCCTCATACAAAAAAGTCCGGCCAAATCTTAGCTGGTATAAATATGACGAGAATTTGCCGCTCTATAAATCGCTGATAAAAAACACTTATAATTACGATTTTCTAGTGAGTCCCGACAAATACGATTTTTCCAAGGTTTTTGAAGCAGTTTCCGAAATAAAATTCTCTTAATCTTTCCTCGTCATTCCCGCGAAGGCGGGAATCCAGAAAATTCTCTTAACAAAATGGGAAATATAGGGTAAAATGTGTCATTGATGGAAGCTAATTTATTGAGACTGAACTTTTGGTCCATAAGATAAAGATTAATGACAAATAACAAATTTCAAATGTAAAATAAAATCCTAATGACCGAAATCCAAAAAGATTTATAATTTGATATTTGGATTTTGACATTTTTGTATTTGGTGGGGTCGCATAGCGGCCGAGTGCGCTTGCTTGGAAAGCAGGTAGGTTCGAAAGGGCCTCGTGGGTTCGAATCCCACCCCCACCGCCAGGAAATCGAAGATTTCACGGATAGCCCATGGCTAATAGCTTATAGTAAATAGAAATAATTTTTCAATTAGAACAAGGAATAAATATGAAAATTGGAAAATATCAACATTATAAGGGCAAAACGTATGAAGTGATTGGAATTGCACGACACTCGGAGACACTTGAAGAGCTTGTAGTATATCGTGCCCTATACAATTCTGTCGAATTTGGCGAAAATGTTTTATGGGTTAGGCCATTAAAGATGTTTGGGGAAACCGTTAAAATTGATGGCAAAGAAGTACCGCGGTTTAAATATATTAGGAAGGGATAAAAGTTCCAGCTCGTAATGTAATGTTAAAGGTCAGACTATCGAATAATTAAATCAATAGTTTATAGAAAAGATAATAATGGAAGATGTTTTACAGGAAATAAAAAATAGAATTGATATCGTGGATTTTGTTTCCGGATATATTACGGTTAAAAAAGCCGGCCGCAACTTTAAGGCTAATTGTCCTTTTCATCAGGAAAAAACGCCTTCTTTTATGGTGAGTCCCGAAAAGCAGATTTGGCATTGTTTTGGGTGTAATTCAGGAGGGGACGTTATCACTTTTCTTATGCAAATTGAGGGTTTAAGCTTTTCTGAAGCAATAGAAGCTTTAGCCGGACGGGCCAACGTAGTGTTAAATAAAGACAAAATTAGTCCCGAAAAGAAAGGCCGCAAAACGAACCTTTATAAAATTAATGAGCTGGCCTGCCAGATATTTGAAAAATTAATGTATGAAACCACTTGGGGCAAAGAAGCTTTAAGTTACTATGAAAAGCGCGGACTTACCAAAGCCACCATTAAACGTTTTCGTCTCGGAGTTTCTCCGTCCGGGAGTAATTTCCTAAGCGGCCTACTTGTCAAAAAAGGTTATACATCCGAAGCGCTTAAAGAGGCCGGCATTGCCAAAATTGATTCGGGAAGAGTGACGGATATTTTTAAAAATCGTTTAATGTTTCCAATTCTGGATATTTCGGGAAAAGTGATTGGTTTTACGGCCAGGGTTTTTGACAAGCAGCTGCCCAAATATATTAACTCGGCCCAATCGCCAATTTATAATAAAAGCAATGTCTTATACGGCCTTTTTGAAGCTAAAAATAGTATCAGAGAGAAAGGATTTGCAGTGGTGGTTGAAGGCAATATGGATGTGCTGGCCTGCTTTAACGGCGGGATTGAAAACGTAGTAGCATCGTCCGGAACAGCCTTCACCGAATCTCAGCTTAATTTGCTAAATCGTTTCACTCAAAACCTTAAGTTTGCCTTCGATAGCGATGACGCCGGCGTAATTGCCACGGAAAGAGGAGTAGAAATGGCGTTAGTTCACGGCTTTGACGTTGATATCATTTCTTTACCTTTTGGGAAGGATCCGGCCGATATTCTAAAAAAAGATAAAGAAGCTTTTAGTAAGGCAATAGAAAATAGTCAGTCAGCCATTAAATTTTATGAAGAATTCGGACAGAAGAAATACGATATCAAATCTGCCCGCGGAAAAAAAGAATATGCCAAATTTATTTTAAAGAAAGTAACTCTTTTGAGGGATCCGGTAGAAAAAAGTCATTGGGTGAAAGAAATTGCCAAAAATTTGGATGTAGACGCCTCGACCTTAAAAAGTATGATTGGCAAAGAAAGTGCAGTTACGGGTGAAAAATCAACAATGCCGATTGTCGGAAGAAACCTCATTGAGGAAAATTTGCTTGGCCTAACCTTAAAACACCCCAAGTTTTTAAGTTTTGTTTTGAATAATTTAAGGGAAGATGATTTAACGGCTGATTATCAAGAGATATTCTTGTCGCTTCTAACCTTTAAAAAGAAAAAATTTACGGTAAAATCATATGCAGTAGAGTTTCCTGAGAAAAAAGATAAAATTAACAGCCTAATTCTTCAGTCCGAATATAATTACGGCGAGATTACCGAGGAAAAAGCGGGGGACGAAATTTTATTTTCATTAAAAAGATTAAAAGATTTATCAAAAAAACAAAAAACCACCGAGTTGGTTGCCGCAATAAAGGATGCGGAAGAGAAAGATGATAAAAAGCTAAAAAAAGAGCTCCTAAAGGAGTATAATAAGTTACTAATAAGTCAAAAAACCTTTTAAAGGAGGATTATGAATAAAAAAGACACAGTTGAGGGTAAAATTGAACAACTGGTATCTAAGGGAAGAGAGCAGGGTTTTATCACGCAGGAGGAAATTTTAGCGACTATTCCGGATATTGAGGACAATGTTGAAAAATTGGATGACCTGTATGCGCAAATGTTGGACTTGGGCGTTGAAATATTGGACAACAAAGAGAAGCTCATTTGGGGTGAGGGCGCGGACTCGGAAGACGAGGATGAAGAAGAGGTTGCTTCGGTTGATCTTTCCGAACTGGCCGAAGATTCTGTTAGGATGTATTTAAGAGAAATTGGAAAAATCCCTCTTTTAAATCCGGTTGAAGAAGTTACTTTGGCAAAAAGAGTGGCCGAAGGCGACAAAGCCGCCAAGAAGCTTTTAACCGAGGCTAATTTAAGGCTGGTTGTTTCTATCGCCAAAAAATATATTGGCCGCGGCTTGGATCTTTTGGACTTAATCGAGGAAGGAAATACCGGGCTTATTAGAGCGGTGGAAAAATTTGATTATACCAGAGGGTACAAGTTTTCAACTTATGCGACTTGGTGGATCAGGCAAGCTATCACCAGGGCAATCGCCGATCAGGCCAGGACTATCAGAATCCCAGTTCATATGGTAGAAACCATCAATAAACTTATTCGAACTCAAAGAAGGTTGGTGCAGGAATTGGGTAGGGAACCGTTACCGGAAGAGATCGCCGCCGAAATGGACATGGATTTAGACAAAGTAACACACATCTTAAAGATTAATCAGGATATTGTTTCAATTGATGCTCCGGTTGGCGAAGAAGACGATAGTCAATTATCCGACTTTTTGCCGGATGAAGATACCTTATCGCCTCAGGAAGCGGCAACATACCAGCTTTTAAGGGAGCATGTAAAGGAAGTATTGCAGTTTTTAACTCCTAGAGAACAAAAAATTCTAAAAATGCGTTTTGGCTTGGAAGACAGCCGAAGCTATACATTAGAAGAAGTGGGTCAAGAATTCGGGGTTACTAGGGAAAGAATCCGTCAGATTGAAGCCAAGGCCCTAACCAAGCTAAAAAAACACAGAGAGTCGAAGAAATTAAGTGATTATCTTCGATAATCAAATAAACAATAAACAATAAACAGTAAACAAGAAAAGTAACCAGTAACCAGGAAACAATAAAACGGTTAACAAAAAGGCCTCGGAAGCGAGGCTTTTTTGGTATGTCATTGCGAGGGAGTGCAGCGACCGCGGCAATCTCGTATGGAAATCCTAAATCCTAATTTCTAAAATCTAAACAATTTAAAAATTCTAAATTCAAAACTTTTTGAAGATGGTTTATTTAAGATTTTCAAATTATCCTTGAATAAAAGGGTTCAATCGTATATAATAAGGTATCGAATCCGAGAAACAAAAGACTGTTTGCATATTATATAATGATCGAGCCTACAGATTGGGAGGAGAGAGCACATTGAGAGATGAAACAATTTTTATTGCTTCCAAAGATATTGAGGGAGTAATAGCTAGTGCATTGCTTGCGCGGTACCACGATGAAGCATATAAAGAAATTGGCGGTAAAATAGGGATAATTTTTATTAATTCTTCAAATGAGCTTGAAGGATTGGAAAAGAGCTTATCCGAAAGTAGGTATATTTATGTTATAAACATTGGACTTAAGCCAAATCCGGTTACGGTTTTGAGTTTTGCTGAGCGTCTAGGCAGACGATTCTGTTATTGGTATGATAATCATGGGGGATGGCCCCAAGGTATTATTGATAATTCTTCGCGTTTCAGTGTATACCCCGGTCAATCATGCGCCGAGCAAATACCGCTAGCCGATTCAATTATTGGGGGAAAAGATTTCGAACCTTCATCTAAGCAACTTGTGCAAGATGCAATTAGCATAAAAAGAAATGCAAAGGATTTTGAGATTTCCAGTGAGAGCAGGTTGGTGCGAGCAGCAATCCATTCAGATCCAAAAAGTAATGAAGTTTACGAAAACGCTTTCAGATATTTATCTGATGTTGGGGTCAACAAACAAGACTTAGTACTTAAACTGGCAAAACACGTGGTAAACAGATTCTAAGATTAAGTAAACGATCATTGTTGCATAAAAGATAAGTGTTTGTTTCTAACACGCGATGCTCGTGGCAATTAATATATTGCTAGTGGGCTCTTTTTTTAACAATAAAAAACCGGGGCGTGTTTGTTTCTCAACAAACCGTTTCCCGGAGTCGTAATCCATGCTCTTTATGTGCTTATTTTGTCATCCTTTTTTATTGAATTTCCCCGTCATTATACTATTCCTGACCGTCATTTCACTTATCTGCTATTATCATTATTCTTCCTGACCTTAGGCTATCCTTAGCCATAACCAAGGCAAATATCAATACTACGGTAGTGATATTTGATAGCATGAATATGACGACCATTAGCTTTGCAAGAAAAATATCTAAGCTAAGAAGGGCTGTAATCAGTACTGCGGTATTTCCGACAAAGGCAATAATCGAGCCGACAAACATTGCATCCATAAGCTCTACTCCTAGCCACAAATGCCGTTTCACTTCATCGTAATTCACTTTTAAATGACATTTCTCGATATGCCTAATAATTCTTGAAGCACACATTTTGAGAATGAAATACTCGATCCGTTTCATCCTAGCACCCCCTTATTTTGTCCTGCGAACTAAGTAATTGTTCTCAATGTGCTTTTTGGCTCTGTAAACATGGGAATAGCTGATTGCGGCAATTGTGGAAATAGAAGCTGCCACTAAGCCCAAGTAGTGGTTGTTCGCGAGAATAGAAACGATAGTGATTGTTGACCATACAGGCATAAATAACCATAAAATATTATCAGCCCATTTTTTTAGATACTTTATTGCTTCGCTAGCATATGGTGTTTCTCCTTTTGACTTTTCAAAGGCCTTATTTACTAGAAAATCTCTAGTCATATTCATCGTACGTTGCCCCTCTCCATTTCCGCATTCTCCTCGGCTGATTCTAATTCCCATAGAATCTTACAGAAAATTAAGCTTGGTTCCAATTCAATTTTGTCCTTGTTATACATTACGGATAGCATAATTGCCGCTGTAATTATGCTAAGAGCAAAGCATATCGTGAGCAGACGTTGATCCTTGTTAAACACAATAACTATAAACTCTATTTCGCTCATAGTAATTATAAACCAGAAATATTCTATATTTCTTATTACCCTTAAAAACCACCAGCTTTTAGCTGGTGTGTGCGTTTTAAAGCGTAGCAGTTAATACGTATAATAAAATCACCCCAATATAGAAAGGAGGT
>MNYC01000019.1 GCA_001872945.1 bacterium CG2_30_37_16 | reverse complement strand
GAAGGTTCTGCCTCTTTTGGAATATTCTGAGGAAATGGTAAAAAAATTAGATAAAATTTTAGCTCATAAAATTTTAAATAAGAATCCGGAAATTGAAAGTATCCTTTCTGTAGATAAAGCTGTAAAATCTTTTGAAGAGATAATTGTGGTTGACAGTTTGGATCGTTTACGAGGATATGTAATGAACATGGCGGAAATAACTATTGATCAAGCTATATCAAAAAAAGGGGGGTAATAGAATTACTTTGGAATCTAACCCCACCCGCCACCCAATTTGAGGTCCTGCCGTCCGCCCGCAAAAAATTCTGGCCGTCCAATCAGGCGGGCGAAAAGGAATGGGGTTGGGGGGAAGGAATTTTTGCCCGCCTGCTCCGCGCCGTAGGCGCAGTGGGGTGGGAAGCGTTTCCGCAGTCTTGGTATCAAGACATCAAAGCGAAACAATTTTCAAATCCTTTTAAAAGAAAAAGGGTCACGCGAAAAATTAAAGAATTGAAAAGAAAATTATTTTGCTTTGCTCGCCGAGTTTCGGCGGGCGGAAACGCTGGGGCGGGGTTTCAAATCATTCGAGCGATTTTCGCTCGAAAAAGGTTCGAGCTTCGTTCAGTAATTGCGACCAGTTTTCGCTAAAGCTTCAACTGGCAAGCCAAGTTTAAAAACAGAAATTGGATCCAGAAGACAGTAAACAATTTCATGAGTCCGGAGCATTTAACCAAAATCACCTTCATGTGGCAATTTTTATATCTTGTGCTAGAATAAACGCACAGTTTAAGTCCGAACTTTAAAAAAGGAGTGAGGGGATTGAAGTTAATGAATATCGATTTTTACTCTGTTGATGGTTATGATCTTAACGGCTGGGTGTGGCAACAAAGACATTTGTCCGAAACTACTACACAACCATAAAAAGAATGGATATTGTCGAAAAAACTCTAGGGAAACAGAATATAATTGAGAGAAATTATTTCCGTGACACCGAATATGCAGAAGCAAGATGTAATGATGGGGCGGTAAAAATATTTTATTTTATTGACGGATACAAGGGAGCTTTCTTTATGCTTGATGATCCCTTAAAAGCAGCAAAAGAGGAAGGAAAGGTAATCGGCCATTATCAGCGCATAAAAAAAAATGGAAATTATATTGATCCGAAAAAGAATAATAACAAGTAAAAATAATGATTTTCGCCGCTTATTTAAAAAGCGGCTTTTTTTATATCTTTTGCTGGTTTTATCAATCGATTGTTAAATACAATTCATGGTGGTAGTATTTAGTCAAATATGTTTGGTTGGAACCTTAAAAAAGGAGGGGTTGGTGATGAAAGACGGTGAAAACACTGCCGAAAGTCGGGAGCTATCCAATTATAAATTAAAAAAATTTGATACAAAAAAGTTAATTCTGCCCTTTGTCATCATAGTTGCTCTTGCTTGCGTCATTTATTTTAAACCCTATTTTCATAATCGAGAAATGCTGGGACCAATACCTTTTGTTAAAAAAGAACTGCAGGATTACAAATTGATTGGAACCGATTTAAGGCTTAATAAAGATGAGAATGGCTTGCCAATAAGAGACGAATTCGGAAATGCGCTTACCAGAAGCTGTAGTTTTCAAATGAAGTGCCGGGATGGTTCCTATTATTTCATTTATTACATCGCTGATCCGGTGTTTGTAAGAGAAGGACAAAATGGTTATTATTTTAGACGGAGCGATGATTACAGTTGGTATGATAACATCTTTATGTTTTCGGATCCGATTATGCATAAAAGATATTATCGTTTCCATTCCCTGCAATGGTTTTGGGCATATCCGGCGCCGGAAGATATGCTGCCTGAATATTATAAATTGTTAAGGCAATATCCGAAAACTAATGCAACTCAATAAATAGAAGCCGGCAAATAAAAAATGCCGGCTTTTTTATTTAAAATGTAATATGGGCATAAAAAAAGAGTGAAGTGCAATTTGCAATTCACTCTTGGCAAATATTAGTTATTTCTTGCGCGTCTTCCTCTCTTGGTCTTTTCTTTTTTGGGGGGTATGCCAAGAAATTCGTGGACATCTATTTCTATAGAATCGGTCATTATCACAACATCAGATTTATTGATGCTTTTTACATAAGTTTCTAGAACTAGATATTGTGGTATAACAGGGTTGCTTTTAAGCTCTCGTGGCCGGATTATCGGATGGATTGGGCCAATTTTTATATCGTGTTTCTTAAACTTTTTCCCCGTCTCAAGTAATAGCGCCTTGATAGCGTCAATATCAAGGTGGTCTAGCTCCCATAGGTGCGGAATTGGATTGGCCAGAATCGGCTTTTTGAGTTTAATTTCTTTACCTTCTTTTCGCATTTTCCTAATGTAAGGTTTAATTTCCCAAGCCCAACATATTTTCGAATATTTACAATGTCCAATACAGGTTTTCTTTTTTATACACTTATTTTCATTATCGAAAAAATGATGGTAATTTAAATGTCTTTCCCCGCACACTATTAAAACAAGACTGCGATGAATTCTATATAATGTTATTGGTTCAGGTATTTCAAGATATATCACTGGTTCATTATCAACTATTACTATAATTTTTTTAATTATGGCATTTTCATCAGCCCTGTCTTTTTCTAGCTGGGTCTCGCGATCACTTTCTTTAAGTCCATGATGGTGCTGGTTTTCGTCACAATCCGCTACATAGCCATATGATATGTCGGCCAAATTTTTCCACCCCCTGTTTTGTTAAGGATCAAACTGCTTGTGGTTAATATAACAAGAAAAAACTAAAAAAGTAAATATTTTTTGAATTCTGCTATAATAAATTTATGTCAAATACGATCGGGCTTAGAAAAAAAATGCCATTGTGGCTTATCGCCGCTATCATCATTATGTTTTATGAGGCTTTTTTAGTTGGCCAAAAGATGTACACAAATTATAAATTCGATCGGGACCTAGCGACTTTAGAAAAACAGGTTGAAGAAATGGATAAAAAAAATCAAAAGCTAAAAACCGATATCGAATATTTTAAGACTGACGAATATAAAGAAAAAGTAGCCAGAGAAAAATTAAATAAGCAAAAACCGGGCGAAACCGTAATTGTCATCACTCCGGATAACAAGCCGGCCGAAGTTGCGGGAGCAGAAACAAAGGAAAAATCCAACCCGGAAAAATGGTGGCTTTTTCTAACAAATAGACTTGAAAAAAAATAAAAAAGGTATATAATATATTATTGATGACGCGGGGTGGAGTCCCGACAAGTCGGGAGCAGCTTGGAGGGAATAATTTATTACATTTACATCATTTATAGTAAAATGTTAGACAAGTATTATGTTGGATATACTCATGATGTTACGGTAAGAATAGATCAGCACAATTCAAGTAATTCCTTTTTTTCAAAAACAGCTGCAAGAGCATATGATTGGCAACTGAAATATAAAGAACCAACATTTGGCTATCGAAAAGATAATTATTGACGCGGGGTGGAGCAGTGGCAGCTCGTCGGGCTCATAACCCGAAGGTCGCAGGTTCGAGTCCTGCCCCCGCTACCAGAAAAATCAAAGATTTTTACAAATAGCCTTTAGCTTATAGTTTTTGGCTATTTTTGTTTAGTGAAATTTGACAAATATATTTCTCTCAAATCATAATTAGCTGATTCCTGCTAATCTGTTATAATAAATCTATGAATAAAAATAACCAAAAAGGGTTGGTTGGCATAATTGTTGTCGTTGTTATTTTTGCTATTTTAATTATCGCTTATGTGTCTTTAAGGGGATACATTGCCGGTAAAGAAATTGATCAGATAGATAAGACTATAAACACCGGACAGGATGCCATCGACAAAGCAAATGATTTGAAAGACAAAGTTAACAATCAACAAAATACCCAAGACCAAAACCAATAAAAATATTATTGCTTAAGATAGTGTTTTTTTGATAACATTAATTTTAGAGGGTTGCGGACAGTTTTTTGAAATTTAGAAAAAAGAACAATTAGTTTATTCGAATTAGCCGTAGTTAGTTTTGAATAAATGAACTATATAATAGATGACCGATAAAAAAAATTATTCAGGGGGGTGGTTTGAGTGCGGAATCGGTGTCTTTTAGTTTTGATTATTTTGACGGTGATATTTATGGGAAGTTTCGTGGAAAATGCTTGGGCAGTATTATACGCTGATGGCTATGTTTATCCGTTAGGGCATAGCGGACAACCGGCCGGAGCAAGGGTTTATGTTATTAATGCCGGTGACAGATTAAGTAAGGAATATCTAAAATACGGAGGCGTTTGGCCCGGACATCCGGGTGAGGACTGGAACCGAAGTCCGGGCGATGATTTTAATGATCCCGTTTATGCTGTTGCTTCAGGCACAGTGATTGATGCCGGTTGGTATCCGGTGTGGGGCAATATAGTTCAAATTGAACATACGAATTTAGACGGCACTATGTGCTGGTCAATGTATGCGCATCTAAACATCATTTCCGTAGAAAAAGGGCAGGAAATTTATAAGAAAACGCAAATTGGCACGATAGGCAAAGGGGCGGGTAACCGCTATGCTCCTCATTTGCATTTAGAAATTCGAAAAGTAAGGCTTGCCGCAGACTATTGGCCCAGAACCATAGACGATATAAAAAAGAACTATTATGATCCTTCAGATGCGACAACAGACGAAGATCCTTCGGCGGGATATATAAACTCTCATAGGGGAACTGGACTAGAAGAGATTGGGCTGGTGCCCAGTCAGTATAAACCGGTTTTCGACATATTTAATTTCTTCACAAAAGCTGCTGAAAAAACTGAAAAAATACCTACACAAACAATGAACTTTTTGACTAATGTAACAGATATTTTCCAAAAAGCCTTGGAGTAGAAAACTAAAGCCTGCCAAACATGGGTAGGCTTTTTAAGTAAGGAATTATACCAAAACAATTGAAAAGATACGTTTTTTTTGTTAAAATGGTTGAGATAAATGAAAAATTTTGAATTAAGAATTTCGAATCAATTTCTTAATTTTAGATTTTAAGTAAGGGCTGTGCTCGTTCTTTACAAGTTATTCCATGCCCGCCTTGATGAGCAAAGCGAGACAGGCCCGATCCGAAATCCAGAAAGCCTATGGTTAGAGGCAAAAGAATGGATTCCCGCTTTCGCGGGAATGACAAAACTCATTAAAAATCTGAAAAGATTTTTAATGAAAGAGGAGGAATCTCGGAGAACATTCCGACGCGGCAGGGTAGCTCAGCTGGTCAGAGCACAGGACTCATAAGCCTGGGGTCGCGGGTTCAAATCCCGCCCCTGCTACCAAAGGAAAATCAAAGATTTTCACGGGTAGCCCATAGCTAATAGCTCATGGATTTTTTTATTTCTTGAAAGGGGTGCGGCACAGAACCCGCTCGTAAAATCTTTACCCGTCCGAATCCGGTGATAGCCGGAGTAGGCGGATCGCCTCTGCTATCATAGAAACATATAGTAATTCCCATTTTATTACCCAGTAAAATTTGCTATAATATAGATATGACAACGTTACAAAATTTTGCATCCAAAAGGCCCTATCTTTTTTGGTCAACCAAAAATTATAGTCATCTTTCAAATGAAGCTATCGTCGAGGGAATTTTGGAATATGGTGACTACGAGGATGTGCAGGAACTGATTAAAATTCTTGGCTGCCCAAAAGTAGCCCAGATATTTTTTAAAAAAATTGAGTCTCAGAGAAATAATTTTGACCCGAAGATAAAACATTATTTTAAACTCTTTTTCAAGCAACATGCATAAGGAAATACTTACAAGTAGTCAAGAAAGCCTTTTGCCACTCATTGCCGTATTTTCAAAGGATTTTGGTCTGGTTGGCGGTACGGCAATTGCACTTCAGATTGGTCATAGACAATCAATAGACTTTGATTTGTTTTCTAACAAACCTTTTGAGAATGAAAAGATTAGAAATATCCTTGCGGGGAAAGGCCAAATCAACCAAGTTATAAGAGACGAAAAAGACCAATATGAACTTATTATTAATGGTGTTCGATTAACATTTTTATATTATCCTTTCCCAATCCATTTTTCCGTAAAAGTTGATAGTTCTATAAAAATGCCTGATCTTTTAACTTTGGCAGCAATGAAAGCTTACGCTCTTGGCCGTAGAGCAAAATGGAAAGATTACGTAGATTTGTATTTTATTTTAAGTACTCACTTTTCCGTTTCCCAGATTTCTAAAAAAGGAAAACAAATTTATGGCAATGAGTTTAATGAGAAAAATTTTCGGGTTCAACTTGCCTATCATGAAGATATTGACCATTCAGAAGAAGTGATTTTTATGCCCGAGTTTGCAGTGGAAGACGAGAAAATAAAAGAAAAGTTAACTGAATTTAGTTTAAGTTAATTGTTTAACTTTTGTGCGTTGATTATATATAATTAATATGATAAACTTCTATTTTTAGAAAGGAGAATTAAATGCCAAAAATACCAAATATACCTAAAGTACCTAAGATGCCTAAAATGCCTCAAAAGCCGGTTCCGAACTCCAAGTCTTCGCGGGCGTTTATATATTTCTTAATCTGCCTATTTATCGTTGCCGCAATTTATACCTACTTGGGTGACAATCAAAAAGTTGAGGAAGTTCCTGTATCAAAATTGGTTCAGGAAATTAAAGATGGACAGGTTAAGTCAATTGACGAACAAAGCGGAAATTTAGCCATAGAGTTAAAAGACGGCAAGAAGCAGAAATCATTTACCAGTCCGGATCAGTCTTTTACTACTATCTTAAAAGACTACAATGTTGATCCGGCTAAAATCGATAATTTTAAAGTAACGCCCAGTGCAAATACCGGACTTTGGATAAATATTGCCATCACGGTGATTCCAATTTTACTAATCGGATATTTCCTTTATACCATGTTAAGGCAGGCCCAAGGTTCTAATAACCAGGCTATGATGTTTGGGAAAAGCCGGGCCAGACTTTTTGGACCGGACAAAAAGAAAGTCACTTTCGCCGATGTTGCCGGTGTTCAGGAAGCAAAACAGGAACTGACCGAGATAGTTGATTTTCTAAAAAACCCGAAGAAATTTACGGATCTTGGAGCCAAAATTCCCAAAGGCGTTCTGCTTATTGGCCTTCCGGGAACCGGCAAAACTTTACTTGCCCGTGCTGTTGCCGGTGAAGCGGGAGTGCCGTTTTTCTCAATTTCCGGTTCCGAATTCGTGGAAATGTTTGTTGGCGTCGGCGCATCAAGAGTGCGAGACCTGTTTGCTAGGGCTAAAAAGAATGCGCCTTGCATTATCTTTATAGATGAAATTGACGCTGTAGGACGACAAAGAGGTGCCGGACTTGGCGGATCTCACGATGAGCGCGAGCAAACCTTAAATCAAATATTAGTAGAAATGGACGGTTTTGAACAAGATACAAACGTCATTTTAATGGCGGCAACAAATAGGCCGGACGTGTTGGATCCAGCTTTGCTTAGGCCGGGCAGGTTCGACAGAAGAGTTGTTTTAGATGCACCGGATTTAAAGAGCCGGGAAGAAATTTTAAAGGTTCATTCACAAGGCAAACCTTTGGCAGATGACGTCAATTTAGCAGAAATTGCTAAGCATACACCGGGTTTTTGCGGAGCAGATCTTGCAAACCTCATAAATGAAGCAGCTATTCTTGCCGGCAGAAGCAATAAAAAGATTATTCATCAGGCTGAGATGACCGAGGCGGTAGAAAAAGTCCTTCTAGGCCCCGAGCGAAAATCCCATATTTTATCTGAAAAGGAAAAAGAAATTACGGCTTATCACGAATCCGGTCATGCCATTGTGGGCCATCTTCTCCCGCATACCGATAAAGTTCACAAAGTTTCTGTTATTTCCAGAGGTTCCGCCGGAGGTTATACATGGAGTATTCCGGAAGAAGACAAGTATCTTCATACCAAGGCTGAATTTGAGGATGAAATTGCCATGATGCTTGGCGGTCGTGTTGCCGAACGAATTATTTACGGCAAAGACAATGTAACAACCGGTGCCGAAAATGATCTTCGTCAAGCAACAAAACTAGCCAGAAAAATGGTGGTGGAATATGGAATGAGCGAAAAGATGGGCACCAGGGTTTTTGGTCACAAAGAAGATTTGGTTTTCCTAGGACGCGAACTTGGCGAGCACACCAAAGATTATTCTGAAGCTACGGCCAATGCAATAGATCAGGAAGTTTCTGATATTATTGCACAAGGATTAAAAAAGGCCGAACATGTGGTAAGTGAAAATCGTGAAACTCTAAATAAAGTGACTAAAGAACTTCTAGAAAAAGAAACCCTATCAGCCGAAGAATTCGAACAGGTCATGGGGAAGAAAAAAGCAGAAGCAAAGTAAATCAGAATGCCGTTGTGTCCCTTTCAAACTCCAGCGTTCTTTCTGTTTTGCTACTATTAACAGTGGATTTACCCGTTACCCTTATAATTGTGCTACTCGGGCCGGAACTTACTTGAAATTTAGTAGTCATTCCGCTTATTTCTCCACTGCCATGAAATTGGATTTCCGGCGATGGTAGCGCTCCAATTGCGCCGAGCTTTGCTAGGGCCAGTCCAACTTCAGTTGCCGATTCGGCACCATAGTATGCCTGTAAGGAATCTCTTGAGGCTCTAGACATCCTGTATTCGGCAAGTATCATTGTACTCATGCTGGGTGCTGCCACGCTAACCGTCATTACAATAATTATAACTATGAGTAATGCCGAGCCGTTATTTAGTTGTGATTTTATTTTTTTCATTTTGACCTCTGATTATAAATGTAAGAATTGTTCATAAGCCCTTGAGGTAACGGTAGTTTCCAAGGTAATTTTTGATTTTTTACTTCCTCCATTATCAACTATTAGTGTTATGGAGATATTTAGGAATGGGACGCCAGAATTAGCGCCTTCAGTAAATTTGAGGCTTCCAATATTGACGGTATCTGATGTAATATTCGAATTTGGGGTTGAAATTATTGGGGTATCGGTATAATTTTTAATAACATTTTCGATGTTTTGATACACATTTTCAAGGTCGTCTGCTCCTGGAGCATTACAGTAATTATTTAGGCAGTCTCCGGGATTGACAGGAGTTGTTAGGTCACTTGATCCTGCAATTTGGCGTAAGGTTTGCTCGTCGGATCCCCCGACAGCGGTGGATCCAAAACGTATTGTAAACATTTTTAAATCAAAATTTGTTCTGCCTTCATTAGCATGCATAATTGCATAAGCCTTGCATTTGTTTACCACTGTTGTTCCATCAGCGCCATATGGAGGATCGTTTCTATCGCACCAAGTGCCATTTTCTAATCGGTTAGCCGAACCATCGGTAAGTAAAATTTCTATTCTCTTTGTTGTGACCGGATTTCCGTCATTATCTAAAACAATGTTTCCGCTGGCATCTAATCTTGGAGGTACATTAGAGTCTTGGAGCAGACTATTGGCTAAACTAAGTCCATGTTCGATGGGAGTGCTGCCAAAAATGCAAGGATATAATGTTTCGCATCCGTTCCAACCAACATTGGCATAATGAGGGCCCGAAAAAAACTCCCGATCTGATTTTATATCATTAACTTTCTGGCGTGTAGTACCAATGGTATCGGTTAATTGTGACCTGACTTTAGTAAAATTATAAGTACCATTGCCGGCAAAAGTTACTAAAGAAGATCGGTCATAAACCGGGTCCAAAGTGTCGAGAAAATTTTTAGCGGCTTCTTTAGCGGCTTCGTATCTGGTGGTAGTACCTGAAGCATCGCCATAAGTCATGCTTCTAGAAAGATCAAAAATAAGAACAATATCTAAATAGCTTCTTTCGGTTGAGGCGACCGTATTATTGTTGTTTTCAGAGAATTCGATCGTATTGTTTGTCCCATTACTTGAAAGCTTATAAGTTTTATTGCTATTTTTGGTTGATCCTGTTGGGTTACTATAATCCGGTGTCGCTGATATAATATCTAATTGACTCCCGGTACCATCAATGCTTATCGTACCATCATCTTTTCTAAGTACCCACGGTTTATCTGTTCCTGATCCTTGGGATAAATTTATTTCTCTGGCAATTGAATCTAGCAAATATCGTCCTTCCTGAATTACTTTTCTTTGGGCATTAGTCTTTTGTTGGGCGTGTAAGACTTTAATGAAAGTGGTACAAGCAATTAGGACAACTGTTGCAAAAATTGAAACAGATACAACCATCTCTACTAATGTAAATCCGTAATTATTTATTGTAAAAGTTTTGTGTTTTTTTAACATTTTTATTTCCAATTAGTTAAATACTCGGTTATTTCGATTTTTTTGGTATTTGTATTTCCCCATTTTATTATTACCTTAACGTCAGCATAATCGATATCTGTGGTGTCATCAAACTTTGCCGTCTTATTCTTTATTTCGATTTCCCTTGTAAAGTTAACCCCATCAATTGTTATTGTTTCTTCCCTAGGAGTAGGGGAAACGACCTTGATTAATTCCCAGTATTTGTTAGTCGCGCTAACATCGTTAAATTTTATTTTATACCAATCATCTGTAGTGAAAGAATTATTCCATAAGACACCAGAAGCCCAATTGGAATCTCTGATATTCCTAACAACTTCCAGTCCTTGTCTGGCAATTTCCGTGGCCTGAGTCCTTTGGCGGCTTAAAGTTCCCAGCTTAATGCTGGAGGCACTTAAGCTTAATATTGACACCTCAACAGTAATAATAATTCCTAAGGCAACTATAACTTCTAAAAGGCCGAAACCGCTGCTATTTATTTTTCGAATTTTATATTTCATTATTTTACTTTGTGCTTATTAACCCTGAATAACAATTGATAGTTACGGTTTTGGTTTGGGATCCATCTTCCGATAATATTTCAATTGAACCGTTTCCTTCTTTGCCGGCAGCTACACTGCCCTTACCGTTTGCGGTACCGATAGGATTGAAAAAAATATCTTTATTATAAATTTCGTAGTTGTTTTCTTTTGGTATATTAAAAATGACCGATACTTCATTACTTTCCCCGTTCCCGGAAATTTTATCTATTTTGACTCTATAGTTTTTTAGCGTGTTTTTTTTAATTTCTTCTCCGGAATCGTAGTTTCTGTTGTTATTAGTGTCTTTAAAAATGTAATAGTCATCAGATGATTTCTTAAAATAGGCTCCGTAACTTTTTGAATTTGCGGGATTATTTGGAGCCATGGCAAGATTTTGGGTTTCGATAAGTGCAGATCTTATCTCTTCCGTTGCAATAGTTATCCTATTTCTTTTACTTAAACTTTTATAGCCGACTACTGAAACGCTTGATAAAATCCCAATAATAGCTATAACCGCGATCATTTCAATTAAGGACATGCCTTTTTGCCGGTTTGAAAAGAAATATATCTTATTCATATCTATAACGAATTGGTTAAATTATATATTGGCCAAATGATGGAAGCAATTAAAGCGGATACGGCTAAGCCGATTATAAGGATTAAGACAGGCTCAATTAAAGAAGAAATGCTTTTTACTATTATTTCTACTTCTCGGTGATAAAATTTCTCTAATTCATCGAGAGATTCATCGGTTTTGCCGGTTTCTTCGCCCACAACTAGCATTTGTGAAACCATTCGTGGAAATAACTTACTTTCCTTAACCGGAACTGAAAGCGGCGTGCCATCTTTAACCACTTCCCTAGCATTCATTAAAAATGACTGGTATTTTTTGTTGCCTATTGCTTCGCCGGTAATCTCGATTGCTTCTAATATCGGTAATCCTGCCGCAAGGAGAGTTCCGAGGGTGCCGGTAAACCTATCCATATATACTTTTTGAAATAATTTTCCTAAAACAGGGATTTTTAACTTAAAACTGTCCCATAAAAATCTACCTTGTTCCGTATTAATATAATATTTGAAACCAAAAAGAGCTCCAACTAAACCGCCTAGCATTATTAAGCCGTAGTGGATTATAGCATCGCTCAAGCCGATTAATAGCCGTGTAGGAAGGGGAAGAACCATTCCGGTATCAACAAAAATTCCTTTTATTTGTGGAATAACCCAAGTAAGCAAAGCAACGCCAACCGCAACAAGGATTACCAACACAAAAATGGGATACATCATAGCACTTCTAATTCTGGAGATTGTTTCGTAATCATTTTCTAATTGAGTAGAAAGTTTCCCCAGAATTTTATCAAGCTCGCCGGCCGCTTCACCGGCTTTTACGCCCTTAATGTATATTTTTGGAAAAACCTTGGGATATTTGCTTAAAGCTTCATTAAAAGCGATGCCGCTCTGTATTTCTGCTGAAACAGCTTTTATTATCCTTGCAAAATTCTCATTTTCTTCTTCTTCAGCAAGAGTTTCCAAGCATCTTGCTATCGGAAGACCGGCACCAACCATTGATGAAAGCTGCTTGGAAAAAAACATAAGAGCCTTAAGACTTATTCTGGAATATTGATTTAAAAATTTTTTTATATCAAAAGCTTCCGGAATTTCAATAATAGATTTCGGTATTAGGCCGGATTTAACCATTTTTCGGTAAGCCTCTTCCTCGGAGGATGCAAGAATCTTACCGGAAATAATTTTTCCTTGATTATTTTTAGCTTGAATGTCATAAGTTGGCATTTTAGTCCTAGTATTTAAACGGATTAGTTTTGCCTTTATTCGTTTCCTCTAAGGAGACGTAAAAATCTTCCATTTTACTTAAATCTTCCAATACTTTTCGGTTGCCGCCCAATTCTATTCTCTGCAGACCTTGAATAAAAATTTTTTCTTTCTCTGTTATTTCCTGCCCTTGTCTTAAATCCTTTTCTTTTTTGCTGTCTGCAAAAAATTGAATAAGGACAAAAAGACAAGAACAAGTTATTGCTACTATGCTTAAAATAATCATTTCTATAATATTTCGATTGGTATTCATTTTTTGTCTCCAAAAGCGCTAATTTCAAGATAAAAATTCATGTCCATCTCGTCTTCTAGATGTGCATGGTTTTCGTCCTTTTTTGGTTCAATTCTAAAAATGTTCATAGTTAATACAAGATTATTATTTTCGGCTTTTTTGATAAATGTTTTAATATCTTCGTATTTTCCGGTAAGCGTTGATTGGTAAACCTTACCTTTGGTTATATCAATTTTAATTTCTTTTAAAATAAGTTTGGCTTCGACTGCTGTCCTTTCAATCTCGGCAATTATTTGTTTTTGATCTGCTTTTTTAAGAGCAAGATTATCATTTGTTTTTTTCAATATATCGATGTCTTTGGGTAATGTTGGCCAGATTTGTTTTAGATTTTCAAATTCTTCGGTTGTTTCCTTTTTTTCTGCTAGTGTTTTAATGTTGTTGTTGATAGTCTGGTTTTGTCCTTTAATCTTTGTGTTTATAAAGTAACATAATGACGCAATTAGCACTAAGCAAAAAATGAAGGCCGGTATGCCGATTGGTTTTCTTATTTTTTTTGGTCGTTGACCTTGTTCTAATAGCATTATTTTTTTATCTCTTTCGGTGTGCCCTTTAGTTCGACGCTAAAAATAATCGTTTGGTCTGTAGCACGTGGGTTATTAATTTTCGAAACACTCATTCCGGCTTCGGATTCCAATAAATTTATAAATTTAGTCATATTGGTGAACCCTTGGTTGTTATCGTTTTTTGCTTCACCATTAAGAACTAAAGCACCATCTTTGATGATTTCTATTTTCGTTATTTTTATGTAACTTGGAGATTTCTTTTCAGCTGCATCCAAAATAGGCGAAATAAGCTTCCGGCTTTGTAAAGCTTTAGTAATGTCATTACTCTTATAAGTATCATAGCTGTCTATATATACTTGAAGATCGGAGATGTTTTGATCTGCTGAAGCGATATTGGAATTGAGTTTCTTAATCTTAAGACTATTTATTAAATATCTTGTTCCAAAAATACCTAAAACAATTAAGCATGTTGACAAAACAATCATAATTGCTAAGAAATTTGTATTTTTGTTTTCGGTTACAACTTCCTGGTTTGGAAGAAGGTTGATTCCCATTTTTTACCCTCTTATAATAGTTTACTTTTTTTGGAAAATAATACAAGTCTTCCCCTTGTCTTTCCGGACATTCATTTAAAAAATACAATCATTTGATCCGGAATCTATGAATTAATGTCAAATGTCGAATTAAAAATATCAAATGAAATCCTAAATCCTAATTTCTAAATAAACAAAAAAAATAAAAAAAGCGGAGGTTATTACTCCGCTATGTTTTTATATTCTCCCTTAGTAAATTTTATAGTCTTTTGGCAGGTTTTTGCATATTGCTTCAATTTGATCTTGAAGTTTTATATCGCCGGTATATTTGTATCCGCGAATGTTGTTCCAATTTTCTCCGCTTAGAACATTGGCATAATTTTCTCTGACATGCATGATAAAAATAATATTTTTCATGTCTTCAGAAATTACGTTGATGTTATAGCAAGTATAGACATGTCCGAAATTTCCACCTTCTTCTTCGATTGGACCAATGTCTTCAAAGAGTTCCTTTTCTTTAAAAACGCTACTTAGATTATTTATGATGTTTTGATCCTTTATCCATATACAATCTGAGCCTAAGGTAGAATATCCATATTTGTTGGAACCAAACAGGTCATGCATTTGATGAAGGTGACGTTTCTTTATATAAATTACTTTGGCTTCCAATAATTTTCCAAACAACTTAATCACTCCTTTGGTTGGTAATGTGCTTTCGCCATTATAACACAAAATTATTTTTCCTACTTCAAACCAACTGCAAAAAATGTTAAAATGGGTTGGTGAAAAAATACTTGTATGAGATATCCAAAAAGAAACTGACGATCGGTTCGGCGGCCATTATTTTAGGTTTAACGTCTCTGCTTTCCAACATTTTGGGTTTATACCGTGAAAGAATTATTGCGGCCATGTTTGGCACTAATCATTTCGCCGAAATTTATACGGCAAGCTTTAGGTTGCCCGATCTTATTTTTAATATTCTAATTTACGGCGCTTTGTCCGCGGCTTTTATTCCTATTTTTATTGAGAGGCTGGTTGAAGAAAAAAGAGAGGCGGCCTGGAAACTGGCGAATTCTTTTTTAAATTTAATGCTGATAACGTCAATTGTCGCCGCCATCTTAATTGCTGTTTTTGCTCCTTTTTTGGTTCCGCTTTTGGTGCCGGGATTTAAAGGAAAAATTGTGTCGGGTGTTAATATGATGGATATTACCGTAAACACCACTCGAATTTTACTTTTGTCGCCGATATTTATGTGCATCTCTGCGGTTTTTTCCGGAATATTAAATTCCTTTAAAAAGTTCGTGGCCTATTCCGTGGCCCCGCTTATTTACAATATCACCATCATTTTGTCAGCCGTCTTTTTAGCAGAACATATGGCCATTCCCGTTTATGGACTTGCGATTGGTGTTATTATAGGGGCCAGCTTGCATGCTTTAATTCAATTACCCGCCGTTAGGGATACCGGTTTTAGATTTCAGAGAGTTTTTGATTTTAAAGATGCCGGAATAAGAAAAATTGTAAAACTGATGGTGCCGCGAAGCATTACTATTGGAATCACCCAAATTAATTTGCTTGTTGACACCATAATGGCTTCTTATTTTGCCGGAGGAATTGCCATTTTAAATTATGCAAACAGCATTCAGGGTCTGCCCACTATTGTTTTCGGCGTAGCTATTGCCACGGCTGTTTTCCCATTTTTGTCCGAGTCGATTGCCCAAAAACGATATGAGGATTTTAGGTCAGCGTTTTCCCTAAGTTTTAGAAGAATTTTATATTTTATGGTGCCGGCATCAATTGGCCTTATTGTGCTTCGGGCGCAAATTGTCCGTTTGATATTTGGGATTGGTAATTTTACTTGGCAAAGTACCGGACCCACCGCTTATGTTCTGGGGGCATTTGCTTTAGGTTTAGTTGCCCAAGGCTTACTTCCGCTCTTAACTAGGACTTTTTATGTTTTTCAGGATACAAAAACACCGCTAAAAATTGCAATTATTTCCATGATTGTTAACGCCATCGGCAGCGTCACTTTGCCGTACGTTTATATGCCAATTACCGGCCATGAAGGAAAACTTGGTATTGGCGGGGTTGCTTTGGCATTTGTCTTGGCCGGATACGTCAATTTACTTTTATCTTTATATTATTTGCACAAAAAAGTTGGAAATCTCTATAGCAGAGAAATTGTAGTTGATTTTATTAAAGTGATTTTTGCGGCAAGCATTATGGGAATAGCGGCTCATTATTTACTTTATTTATTTGACCCGTTAGTTCAGGCTTCGGGCGGGAAGATTGCCAAAGGCTTATTCCCGCAGACAATTTTGTCAATTGCCATTTCTATCATAATTTATTTTGTCCTTACTCTTCTTATGAATATTAGGGAATCCAGAGACATTCTGTCTAAAATTAAAAGAGTTTTGGCCAAGAGTTAGGATAAATTTAATGTCAAATGACAAAATCCAAATATCAAATCAAGCCCTAATGACTAAAATCCTAATTTTTGACATTTAATCATTTGTCATTCATTTGTAATTTGTAATTGGACATTTGGCATTTATTACTCCTTCATCAACACTTCTCAAACACCATTAAATTTGTTATAATTCCAAGATGAATATCCGTAACTTTTGTATCATAGCTCATATTGACCACGGTAAATCGACATTGGCCGATCGTCTTTTGGAATTTACCGGAACTGTGTCCAAAAGAGAGATGAAGGAGCAGCTTTTAGATCAGATGGATTTAGAACGCGAAAGAGGTATTACTATTAAATTGCAGCCGGTGAGGATGAGCTATAATAATTATCAGCTGAACTTAATCGATACTCCGGGACATGTTGATTTTACTTATGAGGTTTCACGTTCTCTTGCCGCCGTGGAAGGCGCGGTTTTGTTGGTTGATGCCACTCAAGGAATTCAGGCTCAAACTTTAACCAATCTTCGGTTAGCACAGGATCAAAATCTGGTAATTATCCCGGTGATAAACAAAATCGATCTACCTTCGGCGGAGATTGAAAAAGTAACCGAGGAAATGATAAATGTTATTGGGGTTAAAAAAGAGGATATAATTTTAGCTTCGGGAAAAGACGGCGCGGGCGTCGAGGAGCTTTTAGAGGCTATTTGCAAAAGAATTCCGGCTCCGGAATTTAAGAATAGTACGAGAATGCGGGCTCTTATTTTTGATTCAGTCTTTAATTCCTATAAGGGTGTTATCGCCTATGTTCGGGTCAAGGATGGTCAGATAAAAAAAGGCGACAAAATTAAATTTATGGCGACTAATAAAGAAATTGAGGCTTTGGAAGTGGGTTATTTTAGACCCCAATATGTACCCACCGAAAGTTTGGGAGAGGGGGAGATTGGCTACATTGTGACGGGGTTAAAATCCGTACGGGATGCTAAAGTTGGTGACACAATAATAAAAACAAAAAACAATAAGCAAGAAACAATAAACAATGAAGAAATAATGCCGTTGCCGGGGTTTAAATATATCAAGCCTTATGTTTTTGCATCTATCTTTATGGTTGATGGAGAACCTTCGGAACTTCGGGACGCCTTAGAGAAACTTCAACTAAATGATGCCTCTCTCACTTTTGAGCCGGAAAATTCACCGGCACTTGGTCTCGGTTACCGTTGCGGGTTTTTGGGTCTTCTTCATCTTGATATTATCAGAGAGCGGTTGGAGAGGGAATATGATCTTGATCTTTTGGTAACCACTCCCAGCGTATCTTATGAAGTTTTACAAAATAATAGCGAGGTTTTAAGTATAAATAATCCGTCAGAGTTGCCGGATCCGGCGGTAATCGCAGAAATTGCCGAGCCTTATGTATCTTTAGAAATTATTACACCGTCGTCATATTTGGGAGCGGTTATGGAGCTTTGTACGGACTCAAGGGGTCTTTACAAGGATATGAAATATCTTGAAGAAACAACCGTAGTCATTACTTATGAAATTCCTCTAGCCGAAATTATCACCGAATTTTATGACAATTTAAAGAGAGTGACTTCCGGATACGCCTCATATAATTATGATTTTATCGGTAATAAACCCGGGGATTTGGTGAAGCTTGATATTTTGATTGCCGGTGACATTGTGGATCCGCTATCAGTTATAATCCCAAGACAAAAGGCGGGTTATATTGGGCGCCCGGTGTTAGAAAACTTGCGTAAAGTTATTCCAAAACAAATGTTCGAGATTAGCCTTCAAGCGGCAATTGGCTCAAAAATTATAGCCAGAGAATCCATTCCGGCCCTCCGAAAAGATGTAACTGCTAAACTTTATGGCGGTGACTATAGCCGGAAAAGAAAGCTACTGGAAAAACAAAAAGCCGGTAAGAAAAGAATGAAAAAAATGGGCCGGGTAGATATCCCCCAAGAAGCCTTTTTCACGATGCTTAAAAAATAAATGAGTGAGTAGGTTAATGGATGGCCGTCATTGCGAGCCCATAAGGCGTGGCAATCTCATCGGTTTAATGTCTAGGCTCAAATTACCTTAACTAATTTTCAAATTTCAATTTCCAATCCCCAATCAATCAACAATGATTCAATTTTTAAAATATAAATAATTGAAAATTAGAACCTGAAAATTCAATGAAAATTGAAAAATTGATAATTGAGAATTTTCTAGAAAGGGCTTTATATTGAAAATATTAAGATTAATGTATACAAAAAAATTGTTACTTTATGAATCAAAAAAACAAAAAAGGTTTTACGTTAATTGAGCTAATTGTGGTTATTGCGATTATTGGAATTTTAGCCGCTTTAATTATTATAAGAATTACGACTTCAATGGCTGATGCTAGAAATGCGAAAAGATTTGCTGATTTTGATGCAATTACAAAAGCTTTAAAACTATTTAAAATTGATGGTGGGACAATACAATGTTATGTACCCAAATGTTCTTGTCTAGACGATGATCCAGGATCATGCACTAATGGGATTAAAGACAGTGAATATGGGCTGGTGCTCAACGAGGATACATTTATCGCAAATCTCGCTATAACAAATAAGCATGATGCAATAATTAAGGGTTCTGCCAAATCTTATCTGACGGATATTTAATGGGCGGTTTTCCCAAGGATCCAAAAAACGGACTTGGTTACACCTTGGTTTTAAGTAGCGACCAAGATAGCAGCACACCATATCAAATGTTTATTCAGAGCACCTCTGGTTGGTTATTACCCGCAAATGAACAAAAGGGTTCTATGCCGGTGGAGTATTGGAATAAGTTTTAGTTAAGTTAAAGAATATTTGATAGCAACCAATGATTCAAAATTTGAAATATATAATTAAATATTTTTTTGATTTATAATATATCCGTTCTTCGTAGCACTGTGAAGGATGAATCATTTTGAGCTTTTCAGACAAAGGCTGATCCGCCTTGGGCGGAGACTTTTGACATTATAATATGTGTATGCCAAATGTTTCATAAATGCAACGATCGTGTCAAAAGTGAAACAATTATAATGATTACTTTTGGCATTTGTCATTTGAAATTTGGTATTCTTCCGTTATAATTTCTCTATGTTCGATATTATCCTTTGGTATATAACTATATTTCTGTTGGGGATTTTAGCTCTTCCTATTGGCTATTATTTCTTGGGGAAATTATCCGATTATGGGTATCCGTTTTATCGTATTATCGGAGTCGGACTGCTAAGCTACATAACTTGGCTTCTGGTAAACTTTAAGTTATTTAAATTTGATTTGCCGGTTATTATTGTATCTGTTATCATACTATCGGCAATTTCAGGATTTATCTTATATAAGCAAAAATTTGTCTTGCCTAAAGATTTTATAAAAAAAGCATTTATTTATGAGCTGATATTTTTGGCACTTTTTGCTCTGTTCGTCTGGTATCGTTTTTATCACTCGGGCATAAAAGACATCGAAAAGTTCATGGATTTTGCCTTCGTCAATGCTCTTCTTCGGACTGATTATTTTCCACCCCAAGATCCTTGGCTGGCCGGTCACGCTATGAATTATTATTATTTCGGACATTTAATTACCGCCATTTTAACAAAACTAACCTTTATAAAGTCGGCCGTCACTTTTAACTTGATGGTAGTAACCAATTATGTTTTTTATGCAGTCGGAATTTTTAGCATTGTTTACAATTTAACCAAAAAATATTTTTGGGCGGGTGTTTCAATTATAGTTGCGGCTTTTATGGGGAACTTAAGTTATTTTTACGGCATTTTTGTTCAAAAAGAAGCATCGGTTTGGTGGGCGGAGGCAACAAGAATAATTCCGGGGACAATCAATGAATTTCCATTGTACAGTTTTTTATTGGGAGATCTTCATGCGCACTACCTAAATCTTCCTTTTGCCTTGCTGACGTTAACATTTTTGTACCTTGTCATCAAGGAAAACGTTAAATATTTGTGGATCCCAATGGGTATTTTGTACAGCATAATGTTTGTTACTAACTCATGGGATTTTTTAATTTACATGTTGTTTTTGGGACTAGCTCTTTTATATAAAAATGGCCTCAGTTTAAAAGGATTTAAACAGACTGTAAAATTTGGTTCTTTGGTAACTTTAGTAAGCGCCATCGGAATAATCCCATTTTATTTATTTTTTGATCCGGGATCCAAGGGGTTTCAAATTGTGACTGCTCCGCGGACCGAACTAAAGAATTTCTTGCTGCTTTTTGGTATGCAAATGTTTATTTTGTCTTTTTATCTTATCGCCAGTTTTCTAAAGAAAGTAAGGGATAGAAAAGACTTTATTTTACCGATTCTGACAGTTGTGCTGGTGGGGACTTTAACCTATAAAATAGGTCAAATATTGCCGCTTGTTTTTATCCTCGGCTTTTTACTAGTTATTCTTATGTATGAAGACGGAAAGGCGACAACGGAGGATAGGTTTAATTATCTTTTAACGGCCATGTCCTTTTTTATAATTGTTTTTTGCGAAATGTTTTATTTGAAGGATATTTACGGCATCGAATATCAGCGGGCTAATACAATTTTTAAGCTTTATTACCAATTATGGCTTTATTTAAGCATTTCCATTGTTTATATCTCCTACAAGGTTACGGAGCATTTTGGCAAAGAAAAATACGTATATTTACCAATTGCACTGACTCTTCTTGCGGCGTCAATTTATTATATGCCCAATTCCGTAAAGGTTTCGGCCGATAATTTTAGCCGCAATTACGGTTTGGACGGATCAATTTACTTAAAAGAGAAATATCCGGAGGACTTTGCGGCCATAAATTGGCTTAGTAACAATGTAAAGGGGGCAAAAGTTATTGCCGAAAAGCCGGGAGAAAGCTATACGGATGATTCCCGCGTTTCCACTTTTACGGGTCTCTCGACGCCATTGGGTTGGGTGGGTCACGAATGGGGTTGGCATGGATCGTCTGACGGCCTTTTCGAAATTCAAGGTGATATGCAAAAACTTTATAATGCCAGGAGTGCAGAAGATGCCCAAAAAATTATTGCGCAGTATAAATTGGACTATATCTTTATTGGTGCGCTAGAGCAAAGTCAATATAGTGCCTTAGACAATCCCATTCTTTCCCAAATTGGCAAAACGGTTTATCATACTTCAAATGTGCGCATAATTGAGGTAAAATAGACGGTAATGATACAAATTTTAGAAGCTTTAATATTAGGAGCAATCCAAGGTTTAACTGAAATTTTGCCAATTTCGTCGTCGGCGCATTTGGTTTTAGCACCCAAATTTTTTCATTGGACAGACTTGGGACTTGGTTTCGACGCTGTCATTCATTTAGGCACGTTTTCGGCCATTTTTTATTATTTTAGAAAAGAAATTATTAAGCTAGTTTTAGCTTTCTTTAAATCAATTAAGAAAAGAAAGGTCAGTGATTATGAGGAAAAGCTGGCTTTGTATATTGTTCTGGGTTCCATTCCTGCCGTTATTGCGGCTGTTTTTTTGCAAAACTTGGCCGAAACTGTATTTCGCAGTACATCCGTTGTGCTTTGTGCGCTTCTTCTTGGCTCCGCTTTATTATTTATAGCCGATCGTTTTACCATTAAACAAAAAACGCTCGAAAAAATTACTTTAAAAGATAGTTTAATTATTGGAGCCGCTCAAATTTTAGCTTTGATGCCCGGTATTTCCCGGTCCGGTGCCACTATTAGTTTTGGTCGTTTCTTAAAATTTGACCGGGAAAGCGCCGCTAAATTTTCTTTTTTACTTTCGCTTCCGGTTACTTTAGGTGCCGGCCTCTTTGAGCTTAAAGGGGTTGATTTTACAAGCAATGCAATATTAGTTTACGCAGCGGGTATTTTAAGTTCGGCAATTTTTGGCTTTATAGCCGTCAAATTTATGTTAAAGTATATCAGTAATCATAATTTTAATATTTTTGTTTACTACCGTTTATTTTTAGCGTTATTAATCATTATTTTTTTGGTATAAATGGATATAATTTTAAACTACATTGCCCAGATAGTTTCTAACCTTATTTTAAGTGCGGGTTATTTTGGGATAATGATTTTGATGGCCTTAGAAAGTGCTTGTATTCCAATACCGTCGGAATTGATTATGCCTTTTGCCGGTTTTCAAGTATTTCAGGGTAATTTTTCATTTTGGCCGGTTGTTTTTTGGGGGGTGGTTGGCCAAACCGTAGGTTCCATTATTACTTACTGGATTGGATCCACCGAAGGCAGGGTCTTATTAGAAAAATACGGAAAATATGTACTTATTAGAAAGAGCCATATTCATCATGCCGATAAAGCATTTGAGAAATACGGTAATAAGATTGTGTTAATTGGCCGAGTTTTGCCCATCATTCGAACCTTCATTTCCTTGCCTGCGGGTCTTGCCGAAATGCCATTTGGCAAGTTTCTTTTATATTCAGTAGTTGGTATTATACCGTGGACAATAATGCTCACATTCCTTGGTGTTAAGATGGGAGACAATTGGGAAAAATTAAGAATTTATTTTCATCAGGCCGATTTGCTGGTAATTGTACTATTGTTTGCCGCTCTTGTTTTTATTTTAATAAAGCGTAAACAGAAGAAGGGGGATTAATGAAAATTCAGGTGACAAAGCAAAAAAATAACTCTCAGTTGGTTTTAATTCCGGTTGAAGGTGCAGAAACTGTTTCCGTCATCTATTTTGTAAAAGCCGGATCAAGAATGGAAAATTTAAAAAACAATGGTATTGCCCATTTTACGGAGCACATGATGTTTAAGGGTACCAAAAAAAGACCGGATGCTTTTACAATTTCTTGTGAAGCGGACGGTTTGGGAGCTTATGTGAATGCGGCAACTGACAGGGAAAATACTTATTATTATATAAAATCTGCCAGTGAGCATTTGCCAAAGTCAATTGACCTTTTATCGGATTTGGTTTTAAATTCTAAGTTTGACGAGACGGAAATAGAAAAGGAAAAAGGGGTAATTGTTGAAGAAATAAAAATGTATAAGGATAATCCGTCGTGGCATATCGGTGATCTTTATGACGGTTTAGTTTATGCCAATGCAACCTTGGGCCTGCCGATTGCCGGAGAAGAAAAAACGGTAAAAACGTTTAACCGCAAGACGTTTACTAATTATTTTAATGATTATTACAGTGCGCCAAATACATATTTAATTATTGCCGGTAATCTAAAAAGTGAAAACGGTTTAGGCGAAAAATATTTAAGTCAGCTTAAAGAAGGTAAAAAAATAAGTAAGCCGGAACCTCTGCCGCGCCAAGATCAACCGAGGCTAATTTTTGAAGAGAGAGACATTCAGCAGGCTCATTTGCAAATTGGCGTTCCGGGTATCCATTTTACCGACAAAAGACGTTATGCATTAAAGCTTTTAAGTATTGTTCTTGGTGGAAATATGAGCTCTAGGTTATTTATGGAACTTCGGGAAAAAAGGGGACTGGCCTATGCTGTCAGAACTCAATCCGAAAATTTAAGCGATGCCGGCCAGATGACCACTATGGCGGGCATCAGAAAAGAGAAAGTAGAGGAAGCACTGCAGTTAATTTTAAAAGAATATGACAATGTTTCTGAAAATATCACCGAGGACGAGCTTAAAAGAGCAAAGGAATATTACAAAGGTATCCTGTCAATTAGCATGGAAGATATCAGCAATTTAGCCTTAAGTATGGCTACCCAGCTTTATTACACCGGCGGCACGTTAGATATAAGCGAAATCAAAAAAGAAATTGATAAAGTGAGCCTTGAAGAAGTAAAGCAAGTTGCGAAAGATCTATTTTTAAGGGAAAGACTGAACCTGGCGATTATTGGACCCTACCCAAATTCGAAAATGTTTGATAAAATACTGGAAATATAAAAAAAGGAGACACATATGACAAGGCCGGCAGTTGAAAGAACTTTTGTAATGGTAAAACCGGACGGAGTTCAAAGAGGATTAATTGGGGAGATTATTAAACGAATGGAACAGCGGGGACTTCAAGTAGTTGCTTTAAAAATGGTAAAGCCTTCGGTTGAGCATGTTTCTGCTCATTATCCAACGGACGATGTTTGGATAAAACGGCTTGGCGACAAAGGTTTTAATGTTTTTAATGAACTGGGAATTGATTTAAAAAAAGCCATGGGAACCACGGACAACTTAGAGGCCGGTAAAAAGGTAAGACAGTGGCTTATAGATTACATGACGGTAGCTCCGGTGGTGGCAATGGTAATTGAAGGTATTCACGCCAGAGATATGGTCAGAAAAATTGTGGGTCCGACTCTACCCAACAAAGCGGAAATTGGTACCATAAGAGGCGATTATTCCGTTGACTCACCTGCAGCAGCCAACGTCGAAAAAAGATCAATCAAAAATTTAGTTCATGCATCCGAAACAAAAGAAGAAGCTGAAAAAGAAATTGCCCATTGGTTCTCTGCTGAAGAAATTCACGAATGGGACAGACCCGATCATAAGGCAATGTTTTAAGCCATGTTTAATCGTAGTTCGAGAAGACTAGTCCTTCAATTTTCTGTGGATTTGTGATAGAATAAATACGATTTAGAAATGTCAAATAACAAATTTCAAATATCAAATGAATGACAAATGGTTAAATGTTTTAAAAATTTTGACATTTTTAATTTGACATTTGGCATTAACTTTAATCCTGTCCCCGTAGCTCAGTAGGATAGAGCGAGGCACTCCTAACGCCTAGGCCGCAGGTTCGATTCCTGCCGGGGGCACCAATAATAATTATGACTATGGATCTATATAAAAAAGTTGAAGCGTTTATTGATGATGCGGGGGAAAAAGATTCGGCGTTAAAAGAACTTATCCCGCATTTTAAAAGAACGGCATATTGGGTCTTAATTTTGCGTCCTGATGCCGATGAATCATTTAAGATTGCAGCTTTAGCCCATGATTTCGATAAAATTTATAATCTAGAAGAGCAAAGACAAGCGATAAGCAAAAGCAGTCAAGGAACGCAAGATAAAGATTTGATAAAATCTCATCAGGAAGATGCATCAAATATGCTGACGAATTTTTTATTGAAAAACGGTGCTGAAAAAAACGTTGCCCGAAGAGTCAAAATGTTAGTCTCTCGCCATGAGGAAGGCGGTAATGAGGAGCAAGATATTTTAAAAGACGCGGATAGTATAAGTTTTTTGGAGACAAATGTTGAACATTTCATTGGCATGCTTCCATTACTAGGCTATGATAAGGTTCGGGTTAAATTCGATTACATGTACAATCGGATTACAAGTGAAAAGACCAAAGAAATTGCTTTACCTATGCATAAAAACGCTATAAATGAATTAACTTTGAGTTGTCATTCCCGCGAAGGCGGGAATCTAGAACAGATATGATGCCACAATAAGTCTGAGGACAATAGTTTAGGTTTTAAAAAAAAGTAGCTTTTTTTAAGCTACCCATAGTGTAATTTTCTGTCTAGCCAGCGGGCTTTTAATGGTTTATTATAAAGTTATGCAGTTATCGGTGGATTTAAAGCCGGGAGAGAAAGAAGTAGAAGTTCTAAAAGGCAGTCTTTATGCAGAAAGACTGTGGGCGTTTTATGGTCTGCCTTTTGGTACTATTTTTGGTTTATGCGGAGTTTTCTTTTTGAAAAGCACTATTTTGCAGTTATTATCTTTCTTAGTACTCACTTATATTTGGAGCTGGAGTTTATATCGCTGGCTTCTTTGGTATTTTACAAATTACATAGTTACTAACAAGCGGCTTATTTGCATCGAGCAAAGTGGAATTTTCAAAAAAGAAGTCAAAGAACTTCAATTGGACAGAATTTTAGATATTACATACGAACAAATCGGCATGGCGGCCAATATGGCCCATTATGGGACATTGCATGTTATCGGCATAGGCCTTACACTAGATTTATATGACGTAAAACATCCGTCAGATGCCAGGGATTTAATATTAGTCGCAAGGCCAAAAAACTCTAAAGTAACGTCTGAGGAAGTTGTGCGCATGATAACCAAAGATAATGAATAGTATTTTGGTGGATTGAAAAAAAATATAAAATATAGTATTCTAATAATGATACTTAAGGAGTATTAAAAATGGCTAAAATTTCTTTTAAAGGAAAAAAATTAAAAATTACCTCTATCGTTGTCGGTGCGGCCGTACTTTTAGTGATCGTAGCGGTAGGAGTAATGGCTTTGGGGATTTATAAATATCATTGGAAAAACAAAGTTGTGGATTTTGCAACCGAAGTTGTCCCATACCCGGCCATAAAAGTGAACGGCGACACGGTAACGGTGAAGGAATACAACGACAAATTGAATGCAATTGTCAATTTCCAGAAGGAAGCCAAGAAGGTAGATTTTAATTCCACTGAGGGCAAAAAAACCTATTCCGACTTGCAGGATAAAATATCAACCCAGCTTATAGAAGACCTCATTATCGGCCAATTTGCCGGCACTAACGGGATAAAAGTGTCCACTGAAGACGTCAATAATGAATACAAAAGGCTAGAGCAGGCCAATGGCGGTGAGGCTGAACTTAAAAAGGTTTTGGCAAATTACTACAAGTGGTCCATTCAGGATTTCAAAAATCAGATTTATTACACAACTTTAAGACAGAAAGTTGCCGAAAAAATTACCGGCGACGATAGTCAAAACAAAGAAGCTAAAGATAAGGCAACACAAATTTTAGCCGAAGTTAAGGCTGATCCGTCAAAATTTGGCGATCTTGCCAAAAAATACAGCATGGATTCATCTGCGGCTAATGGTGGTGATTTAGGTTATTTTGGCAAAGGCAAGATGGTAAAAGAATTTGAAGATGCCGCATTTGCGCTAAGGAAGGATGAAATTTCCGGCATTGTAAAAACGGTGTATGGTTATCATATTATCCAAGTAACGGATATTAAAGATAAAGAAATTAAAGCAAGACATATCCTAATTAAAGGCAAAAGTTTTCAGGATTGGCTAGACGCTCAAAAGAAAAACGCCGATATTAAAAAATATCTATTTTAAAGGAGGATAGTGATGGACAGGAGTAGATAAGTCCGAAAGATAATTAGTTTTTTAAAAAGCAGCCGAACAAGCTGCTTTTTTTGTACTTAAATTGTCCCCGACAAGGAGGTCGGGGCGAACGACCGTAGGAAGTGCGGCAATCTCTTCTGTCATCCCCTTTCCTGTCATTCCCGCGGAGGCGGGAATCCAGAATAAATAAAATTTATTGTCCTTTTTTGGAAAAGGACCAAAAACTTTCGACTGTCCTCGCCAAAGTGTCGGAATTAGCACTCATTCGTTCACAAAAAAATTGCCGCTCCTCCGGATCGCCCTCACGGCCATACGGCCTCCGGTAGGAATTTTTTTGAGAAATCGTTCGTTTCTTCCTTCCTTTGACTGTGGGGGGCGGGAAAAAATAGATAGAGCTAAGAGGGAAGCCTGCTTAGTCACGCATTTCAAACCTAGCATTAATCACTCGGAATTATTCTTCGAGCGAAGTGAAACGAAGCCCTGAAGTTCGGAGCTTCAAGTTCTCCACCCTCTTTGAGGAGTCGAACAATAATAAAGTGGAAACCCGCGTTAGTGTTGAAAAAATAGTCAATTTCCTTTATAATATTCTGACTATGAAATCAGAATTAATTTTACCGGCAGGGGATTTATATAAAGCAAAAATTGCTTATTTGTATGGCGCCAATGCTTGTTATGGCGGTCTGGCCAAATACAGTCTTCGAAAGGCGGAGGTGGATTTTGATTTTAATACCTTAAAAGAAGCCATAGATTTAGCCCATAGTTTGGGCAAAAAGTTTTACGTAACTTTCAATATATTTGCTCATAATTACAATTTGGAGAAAATTGAGGAAGATATTAAAAAAATTGCCGCATTCGGGCCGGACGCCATCATTGCTTCCGATCCGGGAGTCATAAATTTTGTTAGAGAAAATTCTGATGTTCCAATTCATCTTTCAACGCAGGCTAATACCACCAATTGGCAATCGGTCAAATTCTGGAAGGATTTAGGCGTTAAACGCATTGTTTTAGCCCGTGAACTTACTACCCAAGAAATAAAAGAAATTCATAATAAAGTGCCGGATATTGAATTAGAGGTTTTTGTTCATGGAGCAATGTGTGTTTCATATTCAGGCAGATGTCTTCTTTCAGCCGTAATGACGGGCCGGGAAGCAAATCAGGGTGATTGTGCCCAGCCTTGCCGCTGGCTTTATAAAGGTCAAATAGAGGAAAGGTTAAGGCCCGGAGAGTTTTTTCCGATAGAAGAGGACGAAAAAGGGACTTATATCTTTAATTCTAAAGACTTAAGGCTTATTGACCATTTAGATAAACTTGCGGAAGCAGGAGTTACCGGTTTTAAGGTGGAAGGACGCAATAAAAGCGAATATTACGTGGCATCAATCGCTTATGCCTATAAACATGCCATAGAGGGGATTAAAAAGGGTAAGTTAAAAGCAGTTTTGCCGGAACTTTTAGAAGAAACCGAGAAAATTAACTATCGCGGCTATACAACCGGGTTTTTACTGGGCAAGGCAAAAGAGGGCGAGGTTTATCCGGATAGGGTATCGATAAGAAAATATAATCTTCTTGGGGTCATCGAAAAGAACGAAAAAGCGGGCGCAAAGCTGCTAACAAGAAATCAGTATAAGGTGGGGGATGACGTTGAAGTTTTAACGCCGGATGAAGTTTTTCATGACAAAATTTTAGACATTTTTGATAAAAACGGACAGGTAGCAATAGCAAATCCGGGGACCAAAGACCATATTGTTTGGGTGAAAATGGGGCAGGAATATTCCGAATTTTCTATGATAAGAAAAAAGATTTAGCGCTAATTTTTTAGACAGTCGTTAGGTTTTGCGTTAGATTGTTTGAGACATTAGTGATAATATATCGTGCTCAATTGAATAAAAAAAATGTTCAGGACAGGAAACAGTAACCAGGAATCAGTAAACAAAAAACCCTTCGGTAAGCTCTCCTCGAGTATGGTTCCGCTGAGTCACCATGAAGTGAGCGACTTCGGAGTCGAAGACAGGACAGGCCAGTTAAAAAAAACTGCAGCTATCCCCCTCTCTTGATGGGAGGGGATTAAGGGAGGGCGTTTCCAGTAAAATGAATAAAGAATAAAGTATAAAGCCCCAAGAATGGGAATACAGAATATTAGAATATAGGTTTTCTTTGCTTTATTCCTTATTCTACATTCTTATACTTAATTCTTAATACGTTATTCACGATTCCTTTCTTGGCGGATCACAAAAATTTCCTGCACGGCGCCGTGACCTTTTATTAACCACTTTTCTCCCGTCTCGGTATTATATTGAAAGGTTAGTTCGGTTTTGGTGAAGGTCCGGCTTTTGGTAATTAGTCCGGGCAAAATGCTTGTAACTTCTTCATCATTAATTAAAGGACTTAATGCTTTAATGGCGCCATCAATTAACGAATGTTCTCTTTTTACTTTGTTTATTCTATGCTTCATTAATTCCTTCATGTCATTCCGGACATTCAATTAATAAATACAATCAATAGATCCGGAATCTATTTTTTCTGGATTCCCAATCAAGTTGGGAATGACAGCTTTGTGCTTCATCTTCTAAATCATACCATTTTATATTATAAGTTTAAGGGTAATTGCTCATTAAAAAATAAAATTTGGAAGGTGATAACTATGGCGAAGACAAAAATTGCGGCTTATTCCGGCGCCTACCCGTTTGTCGAAGTTACTAAAGAAGTTGCTATCGGCGCCGCTTTGTACAATATTTATGGGAATAAATATTTTATATGAGATTTAAAGCGGAAAATGAAAATGAGAGAAGAACAACAAGCTGGACGGAAAAAAAATGAAGATTGATATTACTTGCACACTGATGAATATTTATCCGGAAATAGATGTTTTAGATGCAGTAGATGTTGAATCCGAATACATGGAATGGCCTAAAGAAAAACAAAAGAGTTTTAGGGAAGATATCCGGCAGAGCATGTCGCTTGATGAATCGGCGCTTAAGCATAACGTAGATATTTCTATTGGTTTAACTCCTAAATACGAAAATGGTTTTACGGGTAGTGTCGAGAATGAATGCATTAAAATGTTGGAAGAATTTGTTTCAAAAGCAAAGATGGTAAAAGCTAAACCAGGGCAATTTATGCTAATTCAATACGCAAATGAAAGAAAACAAGCAGCACAAGTGTTGGCAAATGTGTTGTCAAAAGTTGCAGAAGTTAAGGAAAATGGTTAATTTTACCGGTCAGGCAAACGCCTGACCTTTTTTATTACCTTGTCATTGCGAGACAGGCCCGTCTCGGCAAGTCGCAGGCGAGTCCGGCAGTTGCCGGACGTGGCAATCTTGTTTCAAGTATAAGGAGATTGCTTCGTCGATTACTCCTCGAAATGTAACTGCCTGCAACCCCTCAAATTTGATCTCAAAATTTCCCCGCCGTTATTTGTCATCCCGGACATTCCTTTAGAAAATACAATCATTTGATCCGGAATCCATATTTTCTGGATCCCAGATCAGGTCTGGGATGACAACGAGGGTTGTAAACAGTTACCTCGCAATGACTGCACAAAATAGTGTAAAATAAAATTAATGAAACCATTCTTAAAGAAAAATCGGGAATACATTTTTATAATTTGCGTTTTTATTTTAATTAAGGCCTTTTTATTTTATTGGGCAGAATTTAACTTTAACTATACAAAATATCCTGATGAAACCGCAATTTCTATCTGGGATAGGTGGGACACTAGGGCATATAAAACTATAGCGGAGTTTGGTTATACATCGCCTAATGATCCGGAAGATTATCAAAAATTTTTAAGCCACTTCCCGCCGCTTTACCCGATACTTATTAAGGCGGTTTCTTCTGTAACGCCCTTGTCTTTAGTCGGTTCCGGAATATTAATCTCTTTAATTTGTGCTTTGATAGCGTCAATTTATTTATTTAAACTGGTAAAAAAAGAGTTTGACGAAAAAAGGGCATATATTGCCACTTTTTTGTTTATTTTGTATCCTATTTCGTATTTTACGGGAACAATTTACACCGAAGGTCTTTTTTTGATGCTGGTTATTATGTTTTTTTATTATGTCAGAAAAGAAAAGTATTTAGTGGCAAGCGTTTTAGCAGGTCTTGCAATTCTAACCAGAACATCCGGAATTGTTTTATTGCCGGTTATTTTTTATCTGTTTTTTTCAAAAAAAGTCGAACTGAGAAACAAAATGAATTTAATAATTTTTCCAGTCATCGGTCTTTTTATTTATTTAATGATCAATTTATATTACTTTGGCGATCCTTTGTTTTTTCAGCAAGAATATGCTCAAAATTTTTATTCCGGCAAACATTTGATTGTGCCGTTTTCCGAGTCATTTAACACTGTAAAAGAAATAGCTTCTAAGACGAGTTCTATTTCCGATAATTATTACATGATGACAAACGGCTGGAATGCCATTTTTGTTTTTTTTAGCTTAATAGTTTCCTTAATTGGTATTAGGATTTTACCCACAACTTACAGTATTTATTCCTTATCCTCGCTTCTCTTTATTTCGTCATATAGTTGGGGAATCAGTAACGCCAGATACACTTATATGGTTTTTCCCATGTTTATGATTTTGTCTAAAATAAAAAATAAAATAACCATTACAGCTATTTTTATCCTGTTTACATCACTTCTTCTATATTTTACCCTTCAATTCACCGGTGGGGGTTGGGGGTTTTAATATTGGGTAAAAGAAAAGCTCCGGAGTGGGTAGATAGGTTTAAAGTTTTGAAGTTTAAAAGTATCATCCGGAGCGAATTTTCTGATTTATTTTTCCTGAAGGCCACCCCAGGTTTCTTCCAAATAAATCATAAAAGAGCAGAAGCCCAAAAGGGGCACACCAAATTGACTTGAAGAAATAAGTTTTGTTGGTAAAGAGCTAGCCGCTCAAAGAAAGAGGTGTTTTGATCCCTAAATATTTAAGGATCGTAGTATTATATAATGAAAGAATTCCATTGTCAACTGGTTAATTAACCGAGACCGTTGAAAAACTCCCCAAAATCCTTACTTTTTTAAAATTTCTTGAAAAAAAGCTGTCTAAAAAACATAAAAAAGGCTCATTAAATAACTTAGAAAACGCCCCTAAAATGATTGACATTTTGGCCTTAGGAAGCTAAAATATAAATAAGTTAGTTATTAATTTTGGAGGGTTAGATGGCTTTTAAAAAACATTCCACCGATTCATTTTTTGGAGACTTCCTTTATGATAGTATTATTCCTAAGAATCATTTTTTAAAA
>MNYC01000047.1 GCA_001872945.1 bacterium CG2_30_37_16 | reverse complement strand
TATTATCTTTTAACGAAGGATAATTTGTTTCGAGAGTCGTAGCTAGCCATAATGAACATTGCCCACCAGGCTTAATTGCTAAAGTTTCCATAATTCTCTCCTGTTTACGATCTTAGAGCCTGTTCAAAATCTCATGTCGAGCTGAAATTTTCATAATTTCGAGCGAAAATTTTTGAAATTGAGGAAGAATATCAAGATACTTTGACGAGATTTCAACAATTTGCAGCCGAAATTATGAAATTTCAGCCGATAAGCCCGTTTTTTCTTATACTGGCGGTGAGATTTTGAACAGGTTCTTAACTGTTATCTGCTTACTGATTCCTGTCTCAGTCTCTTGCAAAAACCACTACCACAACTTCTCTTGCCCCTGCTTTTTTCAGCACTTTAACGCACTCCTTAATGGTAGATCCGGTGGTTAAAACGTCGTCAACTAAAATGACCTTTTTGGGAACCTCGCCAATTACAAAGTAAGCTCCTTCTAAATTTTTCTGCCTGTCTCTCTTTTTTAAAGCCATCTGAGGCTTTCTGCTTTCTTTTCTTAAAGAGTCTTTCATTTCCAAGTTACTAGCAAAGGCCAAATGCTTTGCAATTAGAAAACTTTGGTTATATCCCCTTTCTCTAAATCTTATTTTATCCAAGGGAACCGGCACCAAAACATAGCCCTTAAGATCCTCCGGAAATTTTATTTTTTTGGCCACAACTTCCGCCAACTCTTTTTTTCCGCGAAATTTCAAATTCCAAACAATATCTTTAACCGGGCCCTCGCGGTAATAGCAGTAGGCAAAACCATTTTTTACTCTAAATTCCTTCCGACATTTGTCGCATAATCTTTTATCCAATATTCGTCCGCAAAAAAGGCATTTTTTGTCTGACACTAAAATAATTTCCTTTTCACACTTTTCGCACAAGAAAGTATCAAGCTTTCCACAGCTAACACATCGCTTAGGATACAAAAAATCCTTTAACAATGGCCAAATTTTATTTTCAAAAAAGTATTTATTATCTTGCTTTTTCTCTTCAAATTTCATATAGTTATATTAACTAAGCATTAAAGTTAAGTCTAGGAGGGAATATTATGGCCAATTCTCCGATATCTAAAATTAAGGAAAATGGAGACGTTATGGAAAACAGTGATTTTTTTCAAAGCGTTCTTGAGGAAACAGTAGGCGAAGACTGGATGGAAGAAGCTGAAGGTCAGCTTGCAGTTGACATTTATCAAACCAAGGACGAACTAATTATTAAGGCACCAATTGCCGGCGTAAAGCCCGAAGATATTGATATAACCATAACCGATGATGTTGTAACGGTTAAGGGTCATCGTTCGGACACCAAGGAAGTGGAAAGCGAGCATTATTTTGCCCAGGAATGTTATTGGGGCGCGTTTTCCCGGTCAGTCATCCTTCCGGTTTCTACCGTTGCAGACAAAGCTCAAGCCTCTTTTAAGAACGGCATTTTGTCTATCAGAATTCCAAAAGCAGACCAAGCAAAGGTGAGAAAAATTCAAATAACGGCAGATTAAGTCCAAAAAATCAGTAAGACTTTTGGAATGTCAAATTACAAATTATCAGCCCGAGGCTGATGGGCATTGGGCCCACAAATATCAAATGTCAAACAAAGTTCTAAATGACTAATGCTTAAATATAGAGAAAATAAATTATATGAAAAAAGAAAATGGGAAAAAAGAAATAACAACCACCGATTTGGCAAATTCCATTGACGATCTAGCAATGATGGTAGCCAAAGGTTTTGGAGAAATGGGTGAAAGGTTTGATCAAGTTGACCAAGAATTTAGACATGTCAACAATCGACTAGATAAAGTTGAAGACCGGCTTTGTGTTGTAGAGTTTGAGATTACCCATCTTGCTCATAGCTCAGAACTCCAAGCATTGAAGCAAAGAGTGGAAATATTGGAAAAGAAAATATCCAGATAATATTTTGGCTGCAAAGTCGAAAAATAAATGTTAGTCTTTGTCTAATAGCTTAACAATTTCTTTAGGCAAGATGACTTCAATTTCATGATAAAAGTATTCGGCAAATTCGATAACATCTTTTGTTTCCCGCTCTGTAATAAGCCCTCTGTGTTCATAAACAGTTTTATTGCGTTTCTGTCTTAGTTTCTGAATTCGATTTATCCTTGTGTTCCATTCCTTCGGTAAAGCACCTTTCAGAAATTCAAACGTGACAAAATGCTTGCCTTCCCCTCGAGGCCTGTAACCCTTACAATACATAAACGCAAGCGAAGCCTGTAAAATTCCGTTATACGTAGCTGTAAACGCCCAATCTAGGTCTATGTTGGCAATATCTCGACCAACTTTAATGTCATGCTTTGCTACACGCAGATGCTCGGCAACTTCGGCATTAGAAACCTTTGCGGATTCTATCATTTTATCTCTCAGTAATTTTTCGTAGTTCATCTTCGTTTCCTATTATAAATATCTTTTTATTGGCATAGACGTCTGTAGCGAAAGCTCGTTTCTCTTTAACCCGCTCTTTCCATTCGTTAGGATCGTAAACCGTATAATTAATCTCTCTAGAAAGAGCATGCTCAGCTTTTACCACAGCTTCAGTTAACACATCTATGTCCGGATCACCGATTACCATAAGGTCAATGTCAGATTTTGCATCTTCAAGATCCTTGGCGACAGAACCGTAAATAAAAGCCACACTAACTGCGCCGATTTTTTTTAAATCCCTTTTTATCTCTTCTGCTAAACCCACGGTTTTTAGCATGATACCTTTAAGCTCTGTGTATAATGCGAAATTCTTATTTAACCAGTAGAACAGAACATTAGCTTCTTTCTCGCTTTTTAAGAAGCCTATTTTCTCAAGTTTCTTTAGCTCGGCGTGCACACCGGCAGAAGGCAAGTTAAGCCGCTTAAAAAGATCGACATAATAAAACCGCTCATCAGGATGAATGATAAAGAAGGTTAAAATATCGCGTTTTGTTTTTGACGTAATTAAGTAAGAAAGCATGCATCACCTATTTTGACTTTATATAATTTTAGACTGTTTAGTCTAAAAACATATTAACACCGTAGTATTTTATGTCAATAGTTTTCCACGTAATGTTCACAACCCCTCAAATTTGATCTCAAAATTTCCCCGCCGTTATTTGTCATTCCGGACATTCCTTTAAAAAATACAATCAGTTGATCCGGAATCCATGCTTTCTGGATCCCAGATCAGGTCTGGGATGACAACGGGGGTTGTGAACAGTTACTTTTCCACATCCACATAAATTACTTATAAACCCGCGGCCGCATCTCCATTGGTAATTTTTAATAGATTATGTGCTTAACAGGGACTGTGCAATTAAAGTCAAGAGCATATATAGATATCACATCCAGAAAACGCATCAAGAATATTCTTCGAGCAAAGTGAAACGAAGTCCTTAAGTTCAAAAAGTTTAGTTCCATTTCATAATGTGATATCTATAGTAAGGGCTTCAAATTCTCCACCCTCTTCGAGGAGTCGAATAACATTGAAATGCAATATGCGTGATAATTTTGTATTTACTTATTATTTGGTATTTGAAATTTTTAATTTGACATTTGACATTGAAAAAACCTACTTAAGGTTTTACTGTTTACTGTTTATTGTTTACTGTTTACTGTTTACTGTTTATTATATTTGTATGAGGGTGACAAAACTTTTAACCATTTCTCTTGTTACAATATTTTTTATTTTTTTATTTGTGTTTGCTCAAAATAACATGGCTTATGCAAGTGCCAAAAGCTTTCAGCTAAGGATCAAGCTGGTAGACAAGAAAACCAGTAAACCCATTAATGATGCTGTGGTTAAAGTCTATGGGTGTAATAACATTAGCATGAACGCCACTTTTTCCGGCGGATTATACCGAACACCTAGCTTCGACACAACCTCTACAAATTGGCAGAATAATATTTGGGTACCGAAAAGCTGCACAGGAAGCGATGACCTAGGAAGTGCGAGAGTGGCTTACTGGCTCAAAGGCGTGGATCTACCAGGAGAAGTACAGATAGATATTCCAGATGCCGAGAATTACATTAAGAATAACGCCTCCTATTCTAAGCAATTTAAAATTGAAAACATTGTTGGAAATCAAGACGATGCCTTAAACCCACCACCAGCTCAACCGCCGGCGCAACCTCCCGTAGTAGGCAATCCTTCTGTCGGCAAAACCTGCACCATGTTCGGCTGTTTTGAGCCTGAAACGGCTTTTGAAAATTATATAGATGCAGTTTTTACTTGGTCACTGGGAGCGGCTTTTGTTGCGGCCACAGCCATTTTGATATATGCTGGGTTTATGTATATGACAAGCGGCGGCAACCCGGATGCCATAACCAACGCCAAAGGCTGGATTTTCAGCGCCCTTTCCAGCGTAGCCTTACTTGCCCTAGCTAAATTAATATTTTCAATATTTGGGATAAAATGGTTCGAATAATGAGACACAGAATTAATCTATACCCTAATAGCGCAAATACTTTTCTTACGATGAAGAAAATATGCATTACATTTCTAATTCTGGCAACAATTGCTGTAATCACGGCACCAGCTTATGCCGCCAATTTTTTTTCTGAAGCTTATCCCGAGAATCAAAAAACTAGCGCCAAATATTCCGCTACAAATGTAACAAGCGGAACCTACATTGTAAAAATTACACCAACCGATTCAAAAAAAACCTACGATTTTTTATATGATGAAAATTATTCCGACCGATGCCTACCTCTTAATGAATGGGAACGTTGCAGGAAAGGATATCTTTATTCAGGTATTGTTGATGGCAAAAACTACTCTTTATTCGTCGACATGGAAGGAAAGCCTATATATATATTAAAGACTGCTGAGTGGCCCGATATCGACAAATATGACATTATTGGTAGCTATTTTGATGGACCAAAAACAAATAACTATGTTATGCCGAAAAAACCCCCCGCCGCGTTATTGGGTGAATATCAAGACAGTAACACTAAATTAGGTCCGCCATCCCCTGAAGAACAAAAAAAACTTGATGATTTTCAAAAAATAAATGAAGATAGCCCCTTTACTGGTTCCAAAGAAGATGATGAAACCGCCTCTGGCATAAGTGATGGTATCGGCAATTCAGCAGATCCTACAGTCAATCTCCACAAAGAAGCTACCGCCACTAATGGTGATTTAAATGTTAGTCAAGACTGCACTGTCAATGGCGGGCTAATTGGTTGGGCACTTCACAATTGCGACATACCGGCAGAAAAAGATCAGGTTTATAATTTTATTGTAAATGCTACTCAGTTTTTACTCAGCATTGCCGCAATTGTAGCCGTTATTATGATTATTATAAATGCTTACAAGCTTATGGCGTCTATGGGCAATGAAGAAATGGCCGCATCCGGAAAAAGTGGGTTGACAGCTACTACTACAGGACTCATAATAATTATGTTAGCAAAATTTATTTTACAAATTGTAACTTGGGTTCTAGGAGGAGGGTAATCCTTCATGAAAGGAGTTCTATGAAATTAAAAAACAAAGCTATTGTGTTAACGTCATTAATGCTAGTTGCTGTACCTGTGATGGCATTTGCAGATGGAACAGGAATCAAATTGGTTGGCTTCACCAATATTTATGATTTCTTGAACTTTATTGTTAAAACAATGCTAAGTATTGCGGCAATAATTGCAGTAATTTTTCTAATTATTGGCGGCGTCCGTTATGTTGTTTCGGCTGGCAATGCCGACGCTGTTGAAGGGGCAAAAAATACTATCCTCTATGCAGTAATTGGCCTAATCGTCATTATGCTTTCATGGTTTATTGTTACAGCAGTTGCAAATATCTTCGGATCCACAACTACAAGCGATAATCAAAATCAGGCACCTGGCGCACTCAATGACACGGGCGCAGGTGGACAAAAATAGTGTTGTGTATCTAGGAATAAATTAATTATACTTTAAGGCTCCCTCTCGGAGCCTTTTTTTTATTCCGCCAGAATTACAAATAGTCCAAGAATTATGAATTAAGTATGCGAAGGAAGAATAAAGTAAAAAGCCCTATATTCTAAATTCTAAATTCCTATTCTTGGAGCTTTATACTTGATTCTTAATTCGCCTTCCGGAAATACCCTCCCCTAGCCCCTCCCAAAAGGAGGGGAATAGAAAGAGTTTTACTATTAACTGGCCCGCCCTGTCTTCGACTCCAAGGTCGCTCACCTCGTAGTGACCCTCTGTGGAACCAGACTCGAGGAGAGCTTGTCGAAGGGTTTTTGATTTATTACTTATTGCTCGAGCCAACCCTGTCCGGTCAGGAAGGCTGGTCTGCCTGCCTTGGCGCGAAACAGGCCTTGGGTGGATATTGTTATTATTGCGAGCAACCCTATTTATATTTATTTTTTTTCTGCAATGTAATACACTGTTTATATGAGGGTTTGCAAATCATTTAAGATTTTTATATTATCTACAATTTTAATATTGTCGTTTTCTTTTTTTGTACCTCTAACTTATGCTGAGGAACATGGCTCTACCGATAGTAAAAAAACAAAAGACATTATGGAAAATACTGGCGCTAATGTTGACCCAAAATACTACGAAACTATGGATTATACAGATTGTAGCTCGTGGTCTAATAAATACAACTTATTTGATAGCGATTTTCTGCCTTGTAAAATTGCAAGTTCCATAGTTGAAGTATCAAAAATATTTGGTTCTTTAGCGGCTTACGGCGTTATGGCCACTAAGATGTTTGTTAACGGGGTAGTCATAATTGGAGCAGGCGACTTTGACAAGGGAGGGGATATTCATGCTATATGGGACATGACCCGCAATGTTACCAATGGGCTTTTTGGCGCCGCCTTAGTTATTATGGCCTTTGCCAATATGTTCAGAGTGGACGTTAAAAACTGGGATATTAAGGTTTTGTTGCCCCGATTTTTAATTACTATTGTGCTAGTTAATTTTAGTTGGTTTGTTTGTCGCATGGTAATTGATTTTGCTAACATGCTTGCGGAAAAAGCAATTAATATTAATATGAATATAACCGGAAATGCTTTTGGTGCCAGCTTTGATTACCAAACAATTTTATATGGAAATGGTGCTGTGGTCGGCGCAGCCCTAACTTCACTTCTTACAATTCTTCTATATTTAGTAATATTTATTGTAGGATTATTTTTAGGCTTATATTTAATGTTTCTAATGGCTTTTAGGGTAGCCATAATTTGGATTTTGGTCATGTTCGCGCCATTAGCCTTTGGTATGAATTTACTGCCTTTTACTAGAAAACTTTACACTCAATGGTGGAGTTATTTTGCTAGCTGGGTATTTATGGGCCCTTTAACAGTTTTTTTACTTTCGATAGGAGAACGAATTTTGTTAACCTTTCCCTCTACTGTAGTCATGGGCTCCTTATGGGTGCGTCCGATAATAGTAGTAGTTATTCTAGTTGCCGCCGTTTCTTTACCGAATATGCTGGGCGGTAAGATTATGGGCATGGTATCATCACAAGTACAAGGGCTTGGCATGAAGGGCAAGAATAAGTTTATGACAGGCGCCGCTGATGGAAAAGGGCAGGGCGGGGTCAACTACTATTCTGGAAGAAATAGAAGAAAAGCACAAGGACAAGCCATGAACAAAGTATTGGAAGCGAAGCACATTAATAATGCCAAAAGTAGAACTAGATTTATTCAAGAGCGATTAAAGGACTTGCCCTTCGCAGAGCGTCAAAAAGAGAAATTGAAATATAAGATGGAAGATTATAAATTAACACCTTTTCTTAAAGCAACTGAAACTAAGGGAGACGAAAAGTATAAGCCGTACCCGAGTCCTGGCAGGGCATTTGCAGATGAAGCCAGCGGCGAAGCTATGGGCGGAGACAGAAAGTTTTCACAGAACTGGGCTGCGCAAGAGAGGTTTGACTTTCTTAAACCCGGGGAAAACGACATCAGGCTCAGGAGTGGCGAATTAAAGCCTATACTTGAGCTTTTAAAGGAAACTAATGGCGACAGGAAGGCAGCAATGGCAATGTGTCGGGATGAAGCTAATGCAAAAACAGTCAGTAGAGGCTCCTATATGATACAAAATCTGGAAGTTGATAGCTATAGGGCCGGCGCAGAAAAGAGAACCGTTATTGATCACGGTGGTAACGAAGAAACATTAGCAAAGGCTGTGAAGGAGCTTACAGAGAAGGTTCATCCACCGACTCCTAGCCCAACACCTTAAATTTAATTATGTCACTTCAATATAAAGTTCCCGAAAATATAGATATGGAAGATAAAGTTATAGGGCCGCTTGCGCTTAAGCAGTTTTTGTATATTTTTGCCGCCATTGCCGTGTTTGCCACCTTGTATAGTGTTTTTAAGCCCAAAAATATAGCTATTTTCACTGTTACTCTTAGTCCTGTTTTTATGCTGGCCGGAATGATGGCTTTCTTTAAACCGAACGACCGTCCCATGGAGTCTTTTATCTTGTCCGCAGTTTATTTCTTTGTAAATACCAGACGACGAATCTGGCACCGGGAAACAAGCAACATAACAGACATCATTACCAAAAAACCGGAAAAAAAGGAAGAGGGGCCCCACAAACAGGTCCCTGCTAGAAGTCAGTTGGAAGTTTTAGCCAGAGTAGTGGACACCGCCGGCTGGGGACAAGAAGGATTGGACGATACCGGCAGAATTAAAGCCCCAGAATACAATAAGACGCTGGAAAATACACTGGTTGACCCTCAAGAAGAAACAGACAAACAAAAAAATGGACTCATAAAATATATGGAATCCGTCACCGCAAAACATAAGAAGAAAAAACCAGAACCAACCGTCCAGCAAATGGCCACCATCGAACCCGAACAACAAAAATTTGACTACGAACAAGACGCCATCCAACTTGCCGACTCCGACATAATAAAAATGGCACAAGATTACTCCAGAAAAAAGCATAAATAGCTTTTTTCTAATTACAAATGTCAAATACCAAATGAATTTCAAAATCTAAATGCCAAATCTTCAAACTACTTTGTCATTACGCCCCTCGTCTTAAATTCCTTAGTCTCGATTCCTGTCATCCCGCCACCACTTGTCATTCCCGCGCAGGCGGGAATCTTTTATAATCGGTTTATGAAATCTTACTATGTTTACATTTTAGCAAGCAAAAGAAACGGAATCTTATATATTGGCGTTACTTCTAATTTAATAAAAAGAGTTTATGAACATAAAAATGTATTGGTAGATGGTTTTTCTAGAAAATACAAAACTAAGCTACTAGTTTACTATGAAGAAACAACCAGTATTGAAAGCGCTATATTAAGAGAAAAGCAAATGAAGAAATGGAAAAGGGAATGGAAAATAAATCATATTGAAGAAATTAATTCTAACTGGAAAGATTTGTACAAGGACTTGATATAGACAGTTTTAGATTCCTGCCTGCGCAGGAATGACAGGGCATAGAAGTAATTGATGGGATGAGAGAAAGGTATATAGAAAGGGGGATTAGTCGTGCTAGGGGAAATAACAACATGGGATTGTTTCTTGCTTTTCTTTTCCTTTGTCATTAGGATTTAGGATTTTATTTGACATTTGTTATTTGATATTTGACATTGCTCGTTCTCCAATGGGATTGCCGCGGCCTAGCGGCCTCGCAATGACGTATGATTGAAGTCAATTCTAATCCAATAATCGGACTAAACGGAGTGTTTTGGTGCAGGAAAATTCTTACTAGAAATTCTCCTTTCTTTTCATTATTTTAAATAACTTTTCTTTCTCTTTTTGCATTACTTTGGCGGCCTCATTATCACTCGCTTGGTAGGCTGTTTTATCCAACTCCTCAAAGCTGTTACCATCCTTTAAATACTGGCTGGCATTAGGAAGAG
>MNYC01000007.1 GCA_001872945.1 bacterium CG2_30_37_16 | reverse complement strand
TTTGAGACGGTTAAACTCGATGATATTACAATCAGTTTTACCGGCTTCTTTTGTTATCCAACCGTAAACAGTTTTTGGACTAATGCCTGCGTCATTGGCGGCTTGATTGGCGCTAATGCCATCATTTTTAATTCGGGCCAACACCTGATCTTTAATCTCTTTTGGGATTGCTTTAAACATTTTTTGTTTTCCTCCACAGCAATTGTCTCAGACTTTCGGACTATGTGTCTAGTTTACAGGGTACCTGCCAGAGGGACTTCAGACTCATGATTTGCGATTAATCTTTTTGTCATAGAATTTATTATAGCATTTTTGGGTTTAATTTATAAAAATTTTTCTATAAACAAATAGCCCCGAACTAAATCCTAAGATATTAGATCGAGGCCATTTTAAAATCCCCCTCTAGAACTATATTAGCCACCAATTTTAAACATTTTGGTGCCACAAACAGTACAAGTACCCTTTGTTGCTGGTTTGCCATTCTTTAGGGTTACTTTTTCTTCGTCCTTCATTTCTTGTTTTGCTTTACATTTTACACAATAACCTATTGTTGCCATTTAATTCACCTCCTTTCATAAGGTTTTATTTTTCTTAACGCTTGCTTTTTAACAAAGCTAAGCTGCTTACGCTTAAAATCATAGCTCAACCGAACGTGTTGTCAAGAACATATTTCTAGGTGGATTATCCTTTACTCATTTTAATAGTCTGATAGACATCATGAATAGCGATTGCACCTTCAGCAGCGGCCGTAATTACTTGTCTTAATTTATTGGATCCGGTTGTAATATCACCGGCTGCCCAAATGTCTCTGACACTTGTTTTTTGCGATCTATCCACAACAATAAGTCCATTGTCTTCTGTTTTAACTCCCAACGGTTTATAAATAGCCGAACTAGGAGTTGACCCAATTTCTATGAAGATGCCATTCACACCTAATTCGTTTGCTCCTTTATATTCTTTATCAAGAATTATTTTCTCGACAAAATTTTTTCCTTCAATAGATTTTATGTTGGTTTCGTAAATTATTTCTATTTTTGGATTTGCCTTCGCTTTTTTAATCCAAACCGGTTCCGCTCGGAGCTCTTTTTTTCTATAGATTAAATAGACCTTTTCGGTCACATCGGATAAATAAATAGCTGAGGAAACTGCAGAATCAGAGCCTCCAATAACGGCAACAGTTTTGTTTCGATAAAAAAAGGCATCGCAAGTGGCACAGTAAGATACCCCCTTTCCCAGAAACTCTTTCTCTCCCGGAACATTTAGTGTGTTTCTTTCTGTTCCAAGGCAAAGAAGAATATTCTTGGCCATTTCTTCCTTTTCGTCAAAATGAATAGAAAAATATCCGTCCTCTTTCCGGATTCCTTTAACTAAATAATTTTGTATCTTAACATCAAGAGATTCGAGGTGTTTTAAAAAGCTATTTGTCAGCTCCGTCCCGGTTATATTCGGAAATCCCAAATAGTTACCTATTTCATGCGCCTCAGATACATACCCTCCCGGCAATTGACCGTAAATTTTAAAATCCATAAGGTATCTTGCTGCATAAACGGCGGCCGATAATCCGGCCGGACCGGATCCAATTATTGCTAAATCAATCATTTTTAGCTCCTTTTATAATATGTTTACAAATTGGAAAGTTAAAAGACCGAATAACGCTAGAATCAGTAGGGATGCAAATCCAATATGAAATTTGTGCTTTCTGTCTTTATGATGGCCTTGTTTAACCAGCATATAGGCGTCGGCTATTAGCATTAAAGTCATCATTATCCATGCAGTCGCATAAGGGATATTAGCTGAACTGAAAACATTGGCAAGGCTAAACTGTTCAACTTGGGATTTGCTGCCAAGAACAGTAACGGGTTTTACGCCTTTTGCAAAAGGTGACGCAAAAAGTTGGACAATAATAGTTGTGTTCTTGCCGTTTAGGAGCCCCGATCCGACGGCCACCCCAATTTCCTCATAGTTACTGTTAAGCAAATTTTCCCTATGACTTGGACTATTCATCCACGCTCCAACGACGGCATTAGCGTCTGTAAAACCTTTCCCCAAGTTTTCTCCAGCATAGGAATAATTATACCCGGCATTCTTAACTGCGTCCCAAGGTTCGGTTCCGTCCGGCGCAAAGTGGTCCCAGTAGTTTTTTGAGAACATGTCGTTAATCCTGGCCTCAGCTGCCAGAGTTAATTTTTCGTTTTCGGCGACCAAGCCAAGATCAAATTTTGATCTCTCGGTATTGGTAATTCCGATTATTTGCTTAGCTATATTTCCTCCAACCTGTGCAGACACAGAAGAGGAAGAGAAAGCAATGCCAAAACTTAAATGGGATAGCACAAGGGCTATAGAGTAAATAGAAACAGCCTTATGCCTAAAAGCATGAGGTCTGTATAAATTGTTTGCATGAGGAATAAATAATTTTCTAAAAAATTTCTTCATTTTAATTACGCTAGCACAACCTCCAAATTTAAACAAGCGGCGATACTAATAAAAGTAAATAATTGCCGCAATAAGTAACTGCATTAAGGCCATCGTTAGCTTCATATTCTTCTTGTTTCGGTGTTCCCATTCTTTAATTTGTACCATTTGCTCGCCCTTTAAGACGGCAACAAGAAGAATGATGAGGGGCATAACAAACATCAAATCGTAAAGGGCTAAATAAAGAAGCGTAACTATGGCAGAATATGTTTCGTGAAGAATCTTTAAAGTACCTATGTAAACCGGTAAAGAACATGGGGATTCAAAAAAAGTAACCAAAAAAGCTAGAACAATAGTTGATGGCAGTGTTGCAACCTCAACAACCTTTTCCAATCTTGCTCTTACCTTCTTGGGGATTTGAAGACTAAGTCCTTTTCCATAAAAAAATACGTCCTTAATATTAATCATGGCGGCAATACCAAGGATTCCAATAATTACATAATTTACCGATCTGGATATTGCTTGAAAGCCGGAAGAGCCGGTAATGATATATAAAGAATTCAAAAGCACAAGCCCAAGAAGATAATATGCAATAAATGTGGTGGTAATATAGGCCACGCCAAGCTTAAAGCTCATCTCGGGTTTTTCGGCAAAAATAATTAAATATCCCAAAAGAAACAAAAGCATGCCAATTGCGCAGGGGTTAAACCCATCTGTCAGCCCTGCCAGCAGCACTAGCGGCAGTGTTTTGTATCTGGTTGCTAAATTTTTGACAGTAGCGCCTGAACCTTTTACAGTGCTATTTCCATCTGCTTTCCATCCGGGCATGCCTTCGTTGTAAATTCTAACGTTTTTGTAACCCATTTTACTAAGCTTATCTTTAACTTCTTTTGCTACCGGACAACCAAACCCTTCGCAATATATCACAATATATTCCGTAGGGAGGGCAATGTTTTTTATTTTATCCAGTTCATTTTCGGGAACATCTATAGCTTCCGGCAGATGTTCTAGCTCGTAGCGATCCTTGGATCTTGCGTCAATTAATTTAAAAGGCGTTTTGGTGTCAATTTTGGCCTTGAGCTCTTTGGTAGTTATAATCTCATTTTCTTTTTGTTGAGGTTTTGTGACTATATTCTTAGTTAAAAAAATGCCAATTATTAAAGAAATGCCTACTAAAATGATCGGCAAAAGCCAGTTTGCGTTAATCTTTTTCATGAGAAATATTGTATCAAGGTCTTTTGGATTTGGAAAGTATTTCTATAACTTCATCATCGGTAACTTGCGAAAAATCTGAATAAAATTCGCCAACTGCACTAAGATAAGGAGGAGATAAAAGAACAAATATTTTATCCACAATTTTGGTTAAGCTTTCAATTATATCAATGGATGCCACCGGCACGGCGAGAATAATATTTGCAACTTTTAGTTGACGCAGGGACTCGATTGCCGCTGTAATCGAGTATCCTGTGGCAATCCCATCATCAACTAAAATAATATCTTTTGAGTTTAAATTGGGCAATGGTTTGCCTTCTCGAAAAATATTTATCTTGTCAGCAATCAGTTTCTTTTCTTCGCTTATTTCTTTCACGAGGTAATCGCCAGAGATAGAAATTGAACTAATTGATTGTTCATTTATCAATATATGACCTGTTTCGGTTATGGCTCCAATTGCATATTCCGGATTAAAGGGGTGGCGAATTTTTCTGGAAATAAAAACATCCAATGGCAGCTTAAATTTTTTTGCGATTTTGTAGCCCAACACTACGCCACCCCTTGGTAGTGCCATTACAATAGAATCCTTCGTGATATAGTCACTTAACGCGGCAGCTAATTTTATGCCTGCATCTTTCCTGTCTATAAAAGTTTCTAGCATAATTAAGTTATGCTACGCTCTTGTTTGAAGCATTTTTGCTAGATACAAGAGAATAACCGCGCCGACTACTGCAACTAACATGCTATAAAAGTTAAATGGACCGGATATCCCGGGCCCGCCAAGAGCCTGAAAAACAAATCCACCGACAATTGCTCCAATAATACCAACCGCAATATTGCCCCAAATTCCGCCGCCGGTTTCTTCCGGTACAATTAAACCTGCAATCCAGCCGGCAATTAAGCCAAGCAGGATCCAAGCCAGCAAATTAACAATCATTTGTTCCCCCTTTCGTATTATAAATATTGGTTTCATAATATTCTGTTTGACGGCAGAATGCTTTAGGATCTTTATATAAAAATAAGCAAAATAGTTCACGTTTTTTAATAAGAGTGAAAGATTAAACTATATGGGTGATAGAAGTTTGGTTACAATTATTACCTTTGAAGGAGTGGCTTAAAATTAATATAAAAACCGCATTTAAATTATAAAATGCGGTTTATTTGGTGTGTTTGTTCTCGATACATTGATAGTAAAGAAGATAGTAAGATTTGATGGCAAAAACCTTGACTATTCTGGATATGTATTCCATTTCTTCAGTACTTAGCTCTTTAGAGCGATTATTAATAGTTATTAAAATATCTTTTACAAACAGGTGGAGTTTTTCATTTAATGACTGCAGATTTTCAAATTTTCTTTGCGAATCAGCTTCGCTTTTTACAAATTCGTAAATAGATTTAGAAATGTACGGTAAATTTGTTAGTAATCCTGAGTCTATGCCCATAAATTGGTCGTTTAGCGAGTTAATTTCGCATTGGGCCTGAAGTATTCTATAAGTGAAAACAGCAATATACTTGATAAACGCTGTTATGGTGGCTTTGATCCTAAGATCTAATTTTGTTTCATACTTCTCTATGCAGTCATACATAAACTGGACATAGTAAGGGTTGTCTTTGTAAATTTCCTGCTCCCATTTTTCCCATCTTGCCAGCGTGAAATTTTTTTTATTATATTCGATGCTGGTGTCGAAAGTTCCATTAAGAATGGTCGGCAACTTGCGCGGCCTCTTGTCGTAAGCCATTAAATTCACCTCCTGTGATTGTCCATATTTTTTAAGGTACTAATAACTATATTTATATTAATATCCTTAGTTAAGCAAGGGTTTTTTGCAAATAAAAAAAAGTTATAGGCGCTTTTAAGCCTATAACTTAGATATTTATAGTGAGTTAGACAGTTTTTTCAGTTTTTAATTCCAGTGGATTTTTCAGTTTCATTTTTTTGCATGCTTGCTTGATGGTCATTCCTTTTTTCTCGATTAGATCTATAAATCTTTTTGCTTTTACATTGTCTTCATTAAATAGGTCTTGCATAAGATTCCAGAGATTCTCCTTGGCTTTCTTTTTTGGTTCTTCCTTTTCGTTTTGAAGCCAGTTTCTTAAGAGGTCACTTTTGATACTATCGTTAACATGACGACCTCCAAGAAAGGCGTATGGAAGGACAAGATTAATTTCTTGAAGTGCTTCACTTAGCAGCATGCCCTTAACAGATATCAAGGTATGTAACAGTTGAAATTGATTTGAATTTTTTTTGTTTAAAGCTACAAAATATTCTGCTAGCTTTTCTTCATGGTGTTCTTTGAGTTCGTCATTTCTAACAATATCCTTTGCCAGTTCTACACAAATTTCCATGATTCCTCCATTTGTCAATTTGCCTGCATTGTTTTTTCGAATATAAGATTATAGAATTATTTTAGAAAATAGTAAAGTTTTTTGTTGTTCATTTGTTTGTTCATTAAAAAAGGAGGCAAATTTAATGAAAATCATAAAAGCGGTAAAGCTACAAAGCCATACCGCTTTTTTTTAAAACAAATTACTTTATGTCGTTTAGTGTTTCGGGGCTTTGTGTCTCGACATCATCATTTTTTTCATTTGCATTTTCCGGAGCCGGAGCAATTTTTTCTAGTAAAGCATCCGTTCTTTGTTCGGCTCCATCAGCAAAATCTTCTATTGCCTTAAGTGGGGCCTCACTTTCATCTCTGGCATCTTGTATAATTTCCTGAGGAGAAGCATTTTTCGGTATTGTTTTGTTGGCTCATCATTTCTGACGAAGAAGGTCCATTTCCATTTTCCATAAAATCTCCTGTTTATTATTAAGTAAAAAATATTTTAACTGCAAGTTTTCTCCGGCATGGGAGCGCTTGGATTTCCGTGTTTTTCCCATTGCCCGTCTTTGCATATCCAGTCATCTTCTTTAGAAAAAGACTTAATGGCAACGATTAACAGTAAAACAAGAATCATGGCAATTGCTAGTTTTTTTATCACAAATTCTCCTTTATTCTTCTGATAGCCTAAACCTTTTAGCGGCAATAAGCAACATTATAACAATCCACACTAAAACTAGTCCCATGTTATTAGGGTTTTCAAAAATAGAATTCTTTTCTAGTGCTACTCCTCTCAAATTTCTGAGAAGCGGCGCCAAGGGTAGATATTGAACTACAGAGCTTAGCCACTTCGGCAAGCTTTCTATTGGGAAAAATACACCGGCCAGAAACATCATCGGTACGGTAATGGCGGTTGACATGCCCTCGGCGGCGTCTGTCGTTTTGGCAAAGGAAGCAATTACAAATCCTATAGACTGAAATAAAATAGCACCAATTAAAGAAAGGACATAAACTAAAAAGATGCTGCCATTTATATGTGCATCATAAGCATAGGTGCCAATAACCAATATTAAAGTTACTTGAACAACATTAAGCACCAATCTTGAAAAAACCTCAGCTCCAATAAATTGCCAAGATTTTACCGGCGTTGTTGTCATACGTTTTAATATCTTATCTTCCTTATATTTGCTCATGGCAATTGCCACCCCTTGGATGGAAGAATTCATTAAAGCCATGCCAATAAGACCAATTAAGATGAAATCGAAATAATTAAATTTGGGTTTATTCCCCTCTTCTTTTTCAACGCTAAATATTGGTAGTGCCTTTTGAATCTGCATATTTACGGTTGTCAAATACTTGTCAGAAAAACTTTCTACGATACTTTCGGATTGTCTGTTGGTGGGAACATAATAAATTTTGATTTTCTTTGGCGAGTTAGGCTCTAAGGAACCAAATCTTTCCGGAATATAAACGACTACAGAAACCTTGTCCTTGTCCATTAGTTCTTTTGCTTTGTCGAAACTATCGTCGTTTTGTACTTTAAATATTCCTGTATCTTTTAGGCTGGTTTCAAAATTTTTAGCAATTTCCGTATTGGACTTATTTACGATACTTAATGTTCCGTTACCCCCATCCCCTTTTGCAAAAAAAGATCCAAATACAAAATAAAAATTAAGGGAAAGAATAAGCTCCAAAATAATGCCTGTTTGTTTCGAAGAAGCATTTTTAAATCGGCTATAAATAATTTAAACATATTACTCCTCTATTCTTTTTCCGGTTAGTTCTATAAATAAATCTTCCAGAGTTGACCTGCCGACCGTTAGACTCTCGGGGCTAAATTTATGAATAATGCTTATAGCACTATTTAAGAGTGATTGTGACTTTAGGCGCATTTCGAAGTGATTTGTTTTTCCTCCCAAATTACTTAAATTTCCCATATTTTCCAATTCTTTTATGGTATTTCTATCAATTTTTGGAGCATAAAAGCTGATTTTATAAGGATCCTTGGAACTTTCTATGAGTTTATGGGTTTCGCCTATTTTCAAAATTCTCCCTTTTTCCATTATGGCTACTCTATCGCATAAAACTTCCGCTTCTTCCAAATAATGCGTTGTTAAAATGATTGTTTTGCCTTGTTCTTTAATTTTGGCAATTAATTCCCATAAGTTCCGTCTGGCAAGCGGATCTAAGCCGGTGGTTGGTTCGTCCAAGAAAACAATTTCGGGGTCGTTAACTAGGCTTGCAATAATGGAAAACCTTTGTTTCTGGCCTCCGGAAAGTTTACCGACGTATGAATTGGCCTTGGAAATTAAGCCAACCATTTCTAAGAGTTTTAAAGCGTCAACGTCTTTGCCATAAAACTCTCCAAATAATTCAAGTATTTCTTTAAGTGAAAGATAATTATAGTATGCGGACGATTGAAGCTGGACGCCAATTTTCTCTTTTATTTTGTCCATTTCCTTTTTTGTCGCTAGTCCTAATACTTTTATTGTTCCTGAGGTAGGTTTTCTGAGTCCTTCAATCATTTCTAAAGTTGTGGTTTTTCCGGCGCCGTTTTCTCCCAGCAAGCCAAATATTTCTCCCTTTACAACTTCAAAAGAAATATTATTCACAGCTTTAAGGTCTTTATATTTCTTAACCAAGTTTTTAACAGCAATTACGTTATTCATGATCTTGCCTCGTTTATTTCGCAGTTAATATTTTATTACATTTATCGAGAATTATCCAGTGATTGTTAAATAAAAAAAGAGCCCAGAATTTGAGCTCTAAAGTTTATTTTTTTGCATCGGGGAATATATCGGGGAATATATTGTAGTCGTGCGTGAATTTTTAGTTTCTGACACTACTAACAATTTTTTTTCGTTGGACACTTCTTCGATATCGCCATTATTTACCAGTTTTGCCGAGAAATAGTTGCCGTCAGATTTTTTTATCACTAAAAGTATATTCTTTCCGTCCCTGGCCTTATTTACTAATTGATAACTGCCAGTTTCTAAATCTGCCGTTTTTGTATCCCCTGTCCATGTTGGAATTTCAAAGAAGGCATAAAAGGATAAAGCTATGGCAAAAAATATACCCACAACACCGAAGAATCCGATTTCCGTCTCAAAAAGAATTATCCAGAAAAAAACAATTGCGATTATCCCAACAATAAAAAGGCGTAATTGCGTTTTTTTGGTGGCTGAAACAGCCTTTTTTTGTTAATATAAAGCCAAAAATAAGTATATTTTTAATTTTAAGGATAAAAATGATAAAAAAAATGTCCAAAATGCAGTTCAGAAAATACTAAAAAAGACGGATTTAAAAATAGAAAACAAAGATATAAATGTTGTGAATGCTCATATATATTTCAGAATAATAGAAGAAAAACAAAACTAACAAAAGACATCTGGACAAGTTGGGCAGATCGTAAACAAACATATAGAGAGATATCGGAAGACTATTCTAGGGGTATGCGTTGGGTTCAGGAGAAGATAGACCAAAGTAATTGCCCCGTTGTCAAACTAAAACCTCAAGATACCTGCCTCTGTATAGATGCCACCGACTTTGGTGGTTTTTTAGTACTTGTTTTTAGATCCCCTGAACTTAAAAAAACCTTTATGCTAAAGTTATTCATTCTGAAACTATTGAGGAGTATAGATCGGGCATTAAGCACCTGATAGAGCAAGGATGGAAGATAAAAGCTATCGTCTGCAACGGTAAGGGCTTAAGACAGGACTTTTTCGGAATACCTATACAAATGTGCCATTTCCATCAGCAAAAGATTATTACTCGCTGTCTTACTAAAAACCCAGTACTTAAAGCCAATATAGAGCTCAGAAGTATTGCCATGAAACTTGCAAAGACTGACAAGGAGAGCTTTAACGGCCGGCTTAATGAATGGTATGAAAAATGGGGAGACTTTTTAAAAGAGAAGATTTTCAATCCCGAAACGGGTAAATATCATTTCACTCATAAAAGAACTAGAAGCGCCTTCTTTAGTTTAAAACGTAACCTGCCCTATCTATTCACCTTTTACGATCACATAGAACTTAAAATACCTAATACAAATAATAGTATTGGGGGATATTTTTCATGTATCAAAAAGAAAGTTAATATTCATAACGGATTAAGAAAAGACTGGAAACTAAAACTTATGTTTTATCTGCTTTTTAGGCAAAAATAGCCACCAAAAAAACGCAATTACGCCTAAAAACACAAGATTGACTAAAAAAGATAAGAATAAAGATAAATGGAAAAAATTAGTAGAAAGTGATAATTACCAAAAAGGGCTTGAAGTTAGATACAAGGTTGAAAGAAAGTTCGGAGAAAGTAAAAAACATCATGGGTTTGGAAAAGCTAGATATATAAGTCTTTCAAAATACAATCTCCAAGCACATCTTACCTTTATGGCCTTAAATCTAAAAGAGATAT
>MNYC01000026.1 GCA_001872945.1 bacterium CG2_30_37_16 | reverse complement strand
AAATGAATCGGTGGTATGTTTTTTAAAAGCCATCTAACCCTCCAAAATTAATAACTAACTTATTTATATTTTAGCTTCCTAAGGCCAAAATGTCAAGCATTTTAGGGGCGCTTTCTAAGTTATTTAATGAGCCTTTTTTATGTTTTTTAGACAGCTTTTTTTCAAGAAATTTTAAAAAAGTAAGGATTTTGGGGAGTTTTTCAACGGTCTCACACGCAACATCATTGAGGAGAATTTGATATTATGGTAAGATATCCTGTGTTAAATAACTAGCAAAAAATTTATAAATTTTTTGCTAAAAGGAGGAATCCTGGAAAGATGAAATAATTGCTAATAAAGCAATTATGAAACCTTGTAAGGTATTCCGACGAGGCCCTATCGTCTAGAGGTCCAGGACGCCACCCTCTCAAGGTGGTAACACGGGTTCAAATCCCGTTAGGGCTGCCATAGAAAAATTAAAGATTTTTACCGATAGCTTATAGCTAATAGCTCCCGAAGGAAGCCATTTTTTGTTACTAAACTAATCAATATTTGCTTAAAACACTCACAATCATTATAATTTTTATATGTCGCTTGCATCGCACTTACATTCTCACCAAAAAAATGAAGAAACTTTTAAAGAGCTTCATTCAAAAAAGTCAGTACAAATTATTGATAAATGGGCAATTATTGTTGGCGTTTTAGCCCCGCTCACTCCGTACCTCAAATCTATCAGATAATAATTACCAAAAGCGCCAGCGGCATATCAATTCTAACATGGTCTCTTTACATATTTACCGCATCGTTTTGGATAATTTATGGGGTAGCCCACAAAGAAAGGGCCATTGTCATCAATAATGCTTTTTGGGTAATTCTAGAATTTATTATTGTTCTACTAGCGCTAATTTATTAATTTAAAGACAACAGTTAATTGACTCTTTGCTTTTTAACTTATAAAATGCATCCAAAAGGTACCTTAAAAGGAGAATACAAAAACCACTAAATCCTGGCGGAAGAAGATCTTAATCATGGGGAGTTGATACTAATGACTTTGAGCGAACGTTCTGACGGGTTTTTCTTGGCAATGGGTGAATCAGCAATGATCAATGCATTAAAGAGAACTTTTCGAAACGGAATAGTGGAATACGTGATTATTTTACAAAAAGTAAATTACAAAAATGGCGAGAAAAAATACTTGCTCTAAAAGAAGTCGCGGATAACATTGATGAGATATCAAAAGAAGTATTGGAAGCGGCAATCAATTGTCTAAAGGAGTTATCAGAAGAATACAAAAAAGAGACATATTCTAGACTAAAAATAGCGGAAGCCGCTACAAGAATTTAGGGAGATGATTGTATGAGTTGCGGAAAATGGCACTTGAAAGATTTTGATACTTTTGAAGAAGAATATTATGGCCTCAAGGGATCGTTTGAAACCGAAGAACTAGCAATAGCAGGCGGCAAAGAAAAACTTAAAGAACTAGAAGAAACTCAGCCATCAAGCCAATCTGGAGGACAAGACCCGCTAGGGATTCAGGACAAAGTATTTGTGGTAAGACCGGATGGAACGGATTTTCGAGTATTTTAAGAGTCAATATGGCAGGCAGTCAATTTAGGCAGCCTGCTTTTTTAATAAAAATGTTTTGGTTGTTTGGCGGAAGATTTTAAGGCAGAGTTATTGTATTTTTATATCATCTTGGGGATTAGAAAGGAGGTGGTGGAAATGAAAAAGAACGCTGTGGATTGGATTGCTTATGTTTTAGTTATAGTTGGAGCTTTAAACTGGGGATTTGTCGGTTTATTTAACTTCGATATCGTAGCTAGAATTTTAGGCGAAGCAACCGCACTTGCAAGAATTGTTTATTCTCTTGTAGGACTAAGCGGTCTTTATCTTATATACGTGGTAGCCGCAAAGGAATCATAACTCTAAAAAACCAACTTGCCAAAGAACTAGGCAAACTGTAAAATTGAATTAATGAGTAAGTTTCTGTATTGGTTTATCAGAATAGCTTCCTCGCTCGGAGGGTTAGGAATAATTGTTTATTATGTTCTTTTGTATTATACCGATAACAAATTTAATTCCGCTCCCTATACGCCGCTAGGAGTAGCGCTTGTATCATTGGTCGTTTTTAATACAACTGTTGCCGGGGTTATCAAAAAAAGAAACGAAGGTCTTTTTATAAAATTTGAAATTTTAATATATTCTGTACTCGGTTTTCTTTTAATCAATCTAAACGGCGGATATAACAGTCCGTTATTTTTTCTGGCTTATTTTGGTATTGTCTTTGCTTTTATTTATTCTATACAACTGGGCATTGCAATTGCCTTAATGACTGTTTTCTATATTATTTATCAGCAGTTTTTAGATACTAACGGTAATTTTAACAAGGAAAATATTGTTTTAATTGGATATCAACTAGGCGGAATTATCTTTGCTTCGATCATTGCTGCATATTATTCTAAGCTGATCAAAAGCACCGTGACTGAAAAATCCCAAATGCAGGGAATGGTTCAAAAACTCACTGCCGACAAAAGTAAGGATGACGCTATTTTGTCCAGCATGGCAGATGGTGTTTACGTGGTAGATTCTGAAAGAAAAATAGTCATTTTTAATGAAGCAGCTGAAGAATTAACCGGCTGGAAATCGGCCGATGCTTGTGGCTTATTTTGCGGTAATGTTATGAAATTAAGAGACGATCAGGATTTAAGCGTCTGCGAGAAAAGCTGCCCAATGCTTGTTACGTGGTCTTCGGGGGAAAACGTTGTAAGAAACGACATGTGCTTCGTTAATAAATTTAAAAAAGCAATTCAGGTCTCCGGTTCATATATGCCTATAAAAGATAACGGGGGCGAAGTAAGCGGGGGTTTGTGCGTATTTCGAGACATTACCGAGCAACACGCCCTAGAAAGACAAAAGGAAGAATTTATTTCAACAGCATCTCACGAAATGAGGACTCCCTTAACTGCGCTTGAAGGTTATATTGATTTAGCCAAGGGCCCAACAGCCCAAATTGATCCAAAAACTAGGGATTTTTTAGAAAAAGCCTATGCACAGGTCAGACAAATGGCTCATTTAATGCAAGACCTTCTTAATGTTTCCAGAATAGAGGACAAGAAGGTTGAACTTAAAAAAGCATCATTTGAAATTACAGATCTAATAAAGTCTGTTATCGAAATAATGAAACCTAAGGCTGACGAAAAGAAATTAAAATTAATGTTTAGTGAATCCAATATAAATTTTGGCGGTAAAAAAGCAATTGGAGTTTCAACAAAGGTTTCCGCAGACATGGATAAGGTAAGGGAAATTCTTAACAACTTAATTGAAAATGCTATCAAATATACAGAAGAGGGCAGCATTCAAATTTCGATTACTTTCGATCAGGACTTTGCCACGGTTTGCATTGCAGACACCGGAATTGGCATCTCCGAAGACGATCAAAAGCATTTATTTCAAAAGTTTTATCAGGTAGCCGATTTCGAAACCAGGGAAGTTGGCGGAACCGGACTTGGGCTTTATATAACCAGATCGCTGGTGGAACTTAACGGTGGAAAAATTTGGATAGAGAGTAAAAAAGGTGCCGGCTCAAAATTTCTCTTTACATTACCAAGATCAATTGATTAAAATGTAAATGAGAAGTGCTTGACTAAAGTCACAATAGTTTAGATAATGGTTTTAAGGAGCTCATATGCCAAAAATAATGTTAGTTGAAGATGATGTTGCTTTAAGAGATATATATTCTGCTCGTTTTGGTGCAGAAAATTATAATGTTGTGGTAGCCTCGGATGGCGAAGAAGCTCTGTCCATTGCTGTCAAAGAAAAACCGGACATAGTTCTCTTGGATATTATGATGCCAAAAATTAGCGGTTTTGACGTGCTGGACATATTAAGAGCTACTCCGGAAACTAAAATAACAAAGATTATTGTTATGTCTGCATTGTCGCAACCATCGGATGTAGAAAAAGGGAAAGCCCTTGGAGCGGATGAATATCTGGTAAAATCCCAGGTTACACTTTCTGAGGTAGTAGAAAAAGTCAAACAAGTTCTCGCTAGTTAATTATTTTCCTAAAAAAGCCCTTAATGCAGGCTTTTTTTATTTTTACCTAGTAAACTAGTAAGAAATAACATATAATGAACCTATGGAAAGAACACTTTCAATAAACGTTGCCGAAAGAATCGGCAAAGAAGTAATGGTATCCGGATGGATACATAAAATCCGCAAACTTGGCGGTATTAATTTTATTGTGCTTAGAGATAGAGGCGGTCTGGTTCAGGCAATTGTCGAAAAAACGGAAGACTTAGATAAATTAAAAGAGCTCACCACCGAATCGGTTGTTTCCATTACGGGCAAAGTGGTAAAAGAAGACAGGGCACCGGGCGGAGCAGAAATACATGTACAAAATGTTGAAATCTTATCACCAGTAACCGAAGACATACCGATAGAAATTAATAAAAAAGATCTTAATGTCAATTTAGATACCCTTCTAGATTTTAGACCGCTAACATTAAGGGCTTTTAGTCAAAAGGCAATTTTTAAAGTACAAGCCGAAATTCTTTCTGCATGGAGAGATTTCTTTAAAGAGCTTGATTTTACAGAGATAAACACACCAAAAATAGTTGGCGCCGGAGCTGAAACGGGCGGGGCAGAAATGTTCGAGGTAAAGTACTTTAAGAAAAAAGCCTATCTTGCACAAAGCCCTCAACTTTACAAAGAAATTATGGCTGGCGTATTTGAAAGAGTTTTCGAAACAGCCTTCGTGTATCGAGCCGAGCCTCATTCTACTTCCAGACACATAAACGAATATATGAGCCTTGATATTGAAATGGCTTTTATTAATAGTTGGACAGATTTAATTGATATGCATCAAGATTTAATTAAATATGTAATTGATAGGCTTAAGAAAAATTCCAAGAAAGAGTTTGATCTTTTAGGAGCAAAAATTCCGGACTTTGTTAAAATTCCGGTTATTAAACTTCGAGAAGCACAGGAAATTCTAGAAAAGGAATATGGCGAAAAATGCATCGGCGAACCGGACTTAGAACCAAAGCATGAAAAGCAGCTTTGTGAATATTCGACAAAAAAATGGAATAGCGAATTTATTTTTATCACTCACTATCCAAGTAAAAAACGGCCATTTTATACGATGGATGACCCTGAAAGTCCGGAAGAAACCTTAAGCTTTGACCTTTTATTTAGAGGTCTTGAGGTAACAACCGGAAGTCAAAGGCTTCACAGATACAAAGATCACATGTCCAAGATGAAAAAACGAGGCATGAGCACAGAAGGATTTGAAGACTACTTAAACGTATTTAAATATGGAATGCCGCCTCATGGAGGCTTTTGCCAAGGACTGGAAAGACTAACTGCACGCTTTCTGGAATTAGATAACGTTAAAGAAGCAAGCCTTTTTCCCAGGGATATGAATAGACTAAAACCATAGTTATGACCTATACGGTTAAAATTCAACAATTTGAGGGACCCTTTGATCTTCTTCTTTCTTTAATTGAAAAAGAGAAGTTAAGCATTACAGATCTTTCCTTGGCTAAAATCACCCGGGAATATCTAAAATATATCGACGAATTTAAAATTAATACCGATCAACTTGTAGAATTCCTAAACATTGCCTCAAAGCTAATTTACTTAAAATCAAAAGCTTTGTTGCCCTCACTCATAAACGATGAGTCCGAAGAAGAAATAAAAGAATTCAAGACCCAGTTAGAAGAATATAAGAGATACAAAGAAGCGGCCGAACATTTAAAAGATATCTTAGCAGAAGGTAAATTTTCTCGAAGTCCCGGCGAAAGGCAATTTGATAAAGCCATTTTCTTTCATCCGCCGGAAACCGAGTTAAAAGACTTAACTATATTATTTCAACAAATCCTAAAAAAGATGCCAGACAAACCGCTGGAAGAAAAAACCATACAAAAACAAGTAACAATTGAGCAAATAATTGATCGAATAAATAGTGCCCTTAAGAAAAACAAAACACTAAACTTGCTTGATGAAATAAAAAAGGCGAAATCGAAAATTGAAATTGTGGTTTATTTTTTAGCAATACTGGAGATGATAAAACAAAAGGCCATAAGGGTTAGCCAAAAGGAGAATTTTGATAATGCTAAAATTGAGGATTTGCGATGAATATTAAAGAGATAATTGAAAGTTTGCTTTTAGTCGCAAATAAGCCAGTAAGTCCCTCTGAACTAGCGGATATACTAAAAACCGATGAAACGAACGCTCTTGAGGCTTTAAATGGTCTTATAGAGGATTATAAGAATAGGGGTATTAACATTATTCAACATGACAGTAAGTACGAAATGATTACTAGTCCCTCTAATGCTAAATTTGTTAGCTTATTCTTAAACGAGGAAACCAGAAAAGATTTAAACCAAGGAGCCTTGGAGACATTGGCTATTGTCATATATAAACAACCGGTTACAAAAAGCGAAATCGAAAATATAAGAGGTGTTAACTGCGATTATGCGGTTAGGTCTCTCCTTATCCGCGGAATAATTGAAGAAAAGGGACGAAAAGAATCTTTAGGTAAGCCCATTTTATACGGTACTAACTCAAATTTACTTAAACATTTCGGTATTAAATCCTTAGATGAACTACCGAAAACTGAGGATAAAAATGATTAAATCCATTTATAGGAACTTGATGTATGGAAAGAATTAATAAGTATTTAGCCAAGTGCGACCTTGGCTCTAGAAGAAAAGTTGAAAGATTCATTCAAAATGGACAAATTTTTATTGATGGAAGAAAAGCTTCTTTGACAGATATGGTTAGTTCAAACAACATAATAATACTTGATGACAAACCATTACTACCAAAAAAATTCGAATACGTTTTAATCAACAAACCAACAGGTTATGTGACTACTCTTAAAGATGATCACGCAAAACAAATAATTACGGACTTGCTTCCCAAAGATTTAAAACATTTAAAGCCAGTTGGACGTTTAGATAAAGAAACTTCCGGCCTAATACTTTTGACGAATGATGGGATCATGGCGAATAAACTCACTCACCCAAGATATGAAAAAGAAAAAGAATATGAAGTAAAAACGAAACCAAAAATTGACAAATCGGTATTAGAAAAGATGTTGGGCGGTTTTGAGCTTGAGGACGGATTTATAAAGCCCAAAAAAATTGAGTTAAGAAACGGTAAAATTAATATCACCATTTCTGAAGGCAGAAACAGACTTATAAGGCGCATGTTTGCCTACTTTGGCTTTGAGGTGATAGAATTAAAAAGAACAAGAATATCATTTTTAAAACTGGGCGATTTAAGAGAAGGCGAGCTTAGATACCTAACTGAAAAGGAGATTTGTAAATTAAAAGATGAGTAACCTGCTTATTACATTGTTCATAGTTTCAGACCTACTACTACCTTCAATTTGGGCAAAAAACATTCAGGAAAAGTATGTTAGCCTAGAACCGAATACTAAAACTCAAAAAGTCATACTAACTAAAGGAAAACAAATTGAGCTATCAAATTTACCAGTAAAAAATTCTGAACAAATATTTTATACTAATCTTAGCGACACTCTTTTTGCCATAGATTTGAATACTAATTTTGTTCTTCTCGATAAAAATAGCTACTCAAAAGTTCCTATGGCAAGCCTAACTAAACTGATGACTGCTTATCTTACCTTCGAAAATCTCCAATTGGATGATATTGCTACAGTTTCGCAATTCAATCTTTCATCGGAAGAATCATATATGGGATTGTTTCCCGGTGAAAAAATTTCTATTAGAGATCTGCTTTATGGCCTTTTAGTAGAATCAGCCGGAGATGCCGCCATTATTCTTGGCAGGGAAATAAGTGATACTGATCTAAAGTTCGTTTCAAGAATGAATGAAACTGCCAAAAAAATTGGCCTCACTTCAACTAATTTTGAAAATCCAAGCGGGGTCGACTCGCCTTCTCACTATTCCAGTGCCAGAGATTTAGCCACACTAGCAAGGATCCTGCTTAACGACAATGAGTTCAAAAATATTGTCAAAACAAAGGAATTTGATGCCAAATCAACCTCGGGTTATATACATCACCTTGCAAATACTAACAAATTGTTAGATAATGGTATGATTTTCGGAGTTAAAACCGGAAAAACAAATTTAGCAGGAGAGTGCCTTATAACGCTTGCTAGGATAAAGAATCATGACGTCCTTATAATTGTTATGGGGTCAAAAAATCGCTTCACGGAAACCACCAATATTATTTCATGGATAGGAAGCTCATATGTCTGGTAAAAAAGAAAAACCGATTGTAACAATCGTAGGCAGGCCAAATGTTGGTAAGTCCTCTTTGTTTAATAGAATTATTGGCCAAAGAAACGCTATTACCTCCAATGTTGCCGGCACAACCAGAGATCGAATATATGAAGAGGTTGAATGGAAAAACACAAGCTTCATGCTGGTAGATACAGCGGGAATTGATAAAGATATCGAGGACGAACTAGCTGCAAATATTCAGGATCAAATAAATTTTGCCCTTGATGAAGCTGATTTTTTTATTTTTATGGTTCAGGCCGGGACCGAAATAACCATTGAAGACGAAAGAGCAGCCCAGATTTTAAGAAAGAAAAAGAAACCATATATTTTAGTTGCCAATAAAGCTGATAATCAGGAACTTGAGAATTCTATAGTTAATTTTTATAAGCTTGGACTTGGAGAACCAATCGCCATTTCGTCGATTCACGGAAGAGGAGTGGGGGATTTCTTAGACTTATTAGTACAAAAAATTAAAAAAATTCCGGGAAAGTTAGTTGAGCCCAAAACGGCTGATATTGTCGTTGCCTTTCTCGGAAGACCAAATGTCGGCAAGTCTTCTATACTTAATAAATTATCGGGGCAAAATAAGGCAATTATTTCAAATATCCCCGGAACTACACGCGACATCAATGAGGTTATTTTTCGAGAAGGAGACAAGAAAATTTTACTTATTGATACGGCAGGCATTAGAAGGAGTGGAAAGATAGAGGCGGGAATTGAAAAATATAGCGTTTTAAGGTCACTTAAGGCCGCTGAAAGAGCGGACATTGTGCTTTTGGTACTTGATGCTACCGAGGGCGCCGTAGCTAAGGATTTAAACATTGCCGGCATGATTAAAGAAATGGGGAAGGGTCTTATCATCATTGTAAACAAGTGGGATGCTATCGACAAAGAAGAACAGCCCATGGATCACTATTTATCAATGCTTCGCGATAAATATGCTTTTGTCTATTGGGCACCTGTGATTTTTGTATCTGCCTTAACTGGAAAAAATTTGGATAAAATAGGCTCGGTTATACAAACTGTAAGCGAAAACAGAGAAACTAAGGTTCAAACATCCAAATTAAATAACATGATCGAGAAGATTACAACCAAAAGACCTCCGGGAATGAAAAAAGGTACAAGGCCGAAAATATTTTATGCGACACAAACCGATACTAATCCGCCAGAGTTTACGTTATTTTGCAACTACCCTGAATATATTCACTTTTCCTATATTAGATATCTGGAAAACAGCATTAGAGCGGAAAATGATTTTACCGGAACCCCAATTAAAATAGTCTTAAAAAAGAGGCAGAACAAATGATATTAATTTTGGGACTTGGAAATCCGGGCAAAGATTATGAGAAAACAAGACATAATGTCGGTTTTATGTTTTTAAACGCACTTGCTGCAAAATACGGTTTGAGCTTTTCTTTTAATAAAAAATTTAATGCCCAAATTGTTGATACGTCCATTGAAGGAAAGGAAATTATATTTGCTAAACCGCAAACCTATATGAATTCATCCGGCAATGCAGCATTAAAAATTGCTAATTATTACAAAATACCGGTAGAAAAAATTTGGGTTATTTATGATGATGCGGACCTAACACTTGGCAAAATTAGAACAAGACAAAGTGGTTCTTCCGGCGGACACAAGGGAATTGATTCAATAATCAATAATTTAAATAACGATAACTTTTTTAGGATAAGAATAGGCATTAAAACAGAAAGCCTTAGTCAAATCCCAACCGAAAAATATGTTCTTGGAAAATTAGGGGAAGTAGAACAAGAAACTATTGATGCTTCTTTTAATAAACTCTATGACCTTCTCATATCTTTTATAAAAGATGGGCCGGCAAACGTAAGTACCTAGACAAAAAGAAAGACCCCGCTTACGCGGGGTCTTTCTCGAGTTTGCAAAGGCCTCCCAAAATACAACAACTGTCAAATTGACTTGATCTGCCTCTATAAAATTATTAGGCAGACGTGTTGCTGGGAGAATTATACTAACGAGTGGCCTTAAGGAGGGTGGTTAAGGTCCCGCTCGTTAGCAGAATTCTCCGAACAACGGAGGGGTTTGCTTATCAAATTACGGTTTTTTAATAACCATCAAGAAATTTTATCAAACCATTATTCTTTTGTCAACTATTTTTTAAAAAATTTATCAACCAATTGATTGATAGAGTATCATAGCAAATAATTCCTATTTTGTCAAGCACTTTTTTGACAAAAAAGTTTTTCTTCCTAAAAAAAGAGGGGAGTCCCTCATTTAAAGAAACTCCCCGGGGTAGCTAAAAGCTACTTAATATCTTTGTCTGGAAGATATCCATCATACTTACTAATTATGCGGCTACGTCGTTTTTCAATCTTTTCACTATTACTCGTATCTATTTCCTCAACTTGCTTTAATTGCTTTGCTTTTTTCTCTACTGACTCTAGCTTTTTCATTTCCTCGGCCAGTTTGTCATCCAGTTTCTTCCTGGCAACAACTCTCTTCATATGGCTTAAGTTGTTAAAGATCTCTCTAACTTCATCAATAGTTTGCCAAACAAATGACCACAATAGAGAAAACATTGCCTTAAAAACAAAGACAACAGATGTCAGCAATACCACGCACATAAAATGCACTGCCGGCCTCTTTCCATACCTTCTACTCCATAAATACATTAACAGAATGATAAGAAGCGGAATCATAAATTTGATCAGCACAATAATTAGTGGACCGAACAATTTATGCCCGAAACCGGTCGTTAGCGACTTGTCAAAAAGATCCGCTATTAGACTATTTAAGTCCTTTAGTGCCATTTTTGCCGAAGAAACAAACATGCTTTTCATTCTAATCCCTTCCTTTTCTAGTGTATTCCTAATTTTCTTGAAGCTACCCACGGTTTAAATGAACACTTCCAGTTGGAATAAACAATTCTACCGAAAGCAACATTTATTACCGGATCGTAAAGATCTGTTAAGGTCAAGCCATATTTTTGCATATAATGCTTTTGCCATTTCAGATTAATCTGTGTTATGCCAAAATCTTGGCACCCACCGTGATTTAATTCATAGGGTAGTCCGCTTGATTCTCTCCAATATACAGATAATGCGTCATTGGGATTATGCGGCCAATAAAGCCTTACGAGCGGATCAATAGCATCCATTTCCGGCGTAGATCCTGCAATAGAAACCTTTTTTTGCTGTTTTGGGTATTGTTTTTTAGCCAACCCCAATGCCACAAAGTGCAATCTTAACCTTTTTTTTCCTAATGGAGATTGGTCTCTTATAAGAAGAGCGGTTAGATTACTTTCGTAGCCAGCATATGGCATTCCGGAAATCTGCGAAAGCATAACTAGTCCATCTATTATGGCCATTTTCTCTACCTTATTATTAGTTTGCCTCAAATGACTCTTATAGCAACTTTTTAACTTGATATGCTCTTCATACCGATGAAGATATAGAGAAGCCGCATATTTTTTAGACGTAGCTTTGTAAGCGTAGATATCATTCGTTTTAGCAGAACTATTTTGTGTTTTAGTGTCTGCAAGTTCCGTAATCTTTTCTTTAACCTCCTTCAGCTGAGTAAGCTTCTCGCCAATTGACGTTTGACTGTAGGCAAAAATGCCCACGAAAAAGATTGCAACAAAAACAAGAATTTTTGTCGAACTTTCCATCTTCCACCTCCTTTTTAAGATCCAATCTTTTTTACTGGAAGAAATTCACCTTAAATGAACTTTTTTCAATAAAAAAAGCAAGCTAAACGAAAGCTTGCTACTTCTAAAAAAGGTAACAAAAAAAACGACCGATTTCACCACTAGCTACCCGCGACCATAAGGTGACCACATAATGTGTCGTGGGTCATAGCTTTCGTTAAAAGAATACGATTAAATTATCAACTAACTACGTTATGTTAACATAAAAGTATTTTTGTGTCAATGGTTTTTGTGATATTATGTTTTTATGGACAAAAAAGATAAAGAAATTTTGATAGCAATTGACAAAATGCAACTTTTTTCGTCTTCCACTATTTTAAAATTACTCACTTACTTTAAATCTGCAAGAAATTTCTGGAACGCTTCCAAGAAAACATTATCAGAATGCGGCCTCGTTAGAGAAAATGAAATAAATATTTATTTTGATCAAAAAAAGATTGTTGAGCCTTCGAGTATCGCAAAAACACTCAGCGAAAAAAATATTAAGGTAGTTTCACTATTTGATGAGGATTATCCGGAAAAACTTAAAAACATATCCGATCCACCGATTTTACTATACATAAGAGGCAACCCGAGTTTCGAACTTGAAACACCCGCTATTGGAATTGTGGGAGCTAGAAAGGTCACTACAGACGGACGAATGATAACAAATGAAATTGCCACCACTTTAGCTAGAGCCGGAATGGTAATTGTTTCCGGACTTGCAGAAGGAATCGACAGTGAAGCTCACCGCGGCTGCTTGGAAGGAGGCGGTAAGACTATTGCTGTCCTTGGAACTCCGATAGATCGTATCTATCCATCACACAATATTACTTTGGCAAACAAAATACTTGATACGGGAAGCACTATTGTTTCAGAATATCCCCCCGGAATTATCACACAGAGATACCACTTTGTCGGCAGAAATCGAATAATTGCATCCTTAAGTGATGGAGTTCTTATAGTTGAAGCCGCTGAAAAATCCGGTGCTTTAATTACGGCGGATTTTGCTTTAGATTTTGGCAAGGATGTTTACAGCGTTCCGGGAAGTCCATTAAGCCTTAACTCCAGGGGAACGAATAACTTAATTAAAACAGGTGCAAAGCCGGTTACTTCGGCTAATGATATTTTAGAAGATTATATTTTACTAACTAATCAAAATTCAAAAACACAAGAACTGTCAGACGCGGAAAGGGAACTGATATCAGCACTAATAACTCCATTAGACATAGAAAAATTGGCAATAGAGCTAAATCGATCCATATCAAAAATAAGCGTTTTAGTTTCAAGCATGGAACTTAAAGGTCAAGTTAAAAATATAAATGGTGTAATTTATCCGTCTAAATAAACGCTTGCCTCTACATCAAATAATCTTTATATTATATTAATTAACAAAACAAAACTTGACGAAATCTAAAATTTACTTAAAGTATTACTTATGGCAAAAAATTTATTAATAGTTGAATCACCGGCAAAGGCCAAAACAATCGAGAGATTTTTGGGACCCGATTATAAAGTTAAAGCCAGTTTTGGACATATAAGAGATCTTCCGAAAACCAAACTGGGTATTGATGTAGATAAAAATTTTAAACCTACTTATATTATTCCCAAGAAAGCTCAAAAAGTCATAAATGATTTAAAAAAAGAAGTTGAAAAGGCAAAAACCGTTTTTCTGGCAACGGACCTTGATAGAGAAGGGGAGGCTATTTCCTGGCACATACTAAAAGCTACCGGGCTTGATCATACCAGCGATAAAGCAAAAAGAATTACTTTCCACGAGATCACTAAAGAGGCACTAACCGATGCTGTGTCTCATCCCAGAAAAATAAATAAAGACCTTGTTGATGCCCAGCAAGGCAGGCGTATTTTAGATAGGCTTGTTGGATATAAACTGAGCCCTCTGCTTTGGACTAAAGTAAGAAGAGGCTTATCGGCAGGCAGGGTCCAATCTGTTGCATTGCGTTTAATCGTAGAAAGAGAAAGAGAAATAGAGGCTTTTAAACCCGAGGAATATTGGTCAATTAGTGCACTGCTCAAAGCTAAAAAGGGAGAAATTACCGCCTTTGTACAGAGTTTTAAAGGTAAAAAGATTGACATAAAGAACGAAAAAGAAGCCAACAAAATAGTAGAGGAACTGAAAAAATCCACTTTTAAAGTCAAGGATGTTACAAAAAAAGAAGTTAACCGAAATCCGGTTGCACCATTTATTACTTCAACTCTGCAACAAGACGCCGGAAGAAAATTGAGCTTTAGCGCAAAAAAAACTATGATGTTGGCACAGCAGCTGTATGAAGGAATTGAAATAGGGGATAGAGGAAACACCGGCCTTATAACCTATATGAGAACCGATAGCACAAGTCTTTCCAGCCAAGCATTGAATAAAATTAGAAGCGTAATTGAAACTAAGTATGGTAAGGAATATCTTCCGGAAAAAGTAAGAGTTTATAAAAAGGTAAAGGCTGCTCAAGAAGCACACGAAGCAATAAGACCAACCTATCCGGAGCTTGAACCGGAGGCTATAACTAAATACCTAACAAAAGACCAATTAAAACTTTATTCGCTTATTTGGAAAAGGGCAATTGCTTGCCAAATGGCATCGGCAAAAATGGAACAAACCGCCATAGATATTGAAGCATCAGACTACGCACTAAGAGCCAACGGGAACAGAATTATATTTCCGGGATTTACCAAAGTATATGAAGAAAGTCATGCAAGAGAGGAAGAAGAAGAAAAGAGAATTCTACCCGAAATAGAAATTGGCGAAATGCTAAAATTGTTGGACTTGCTGCCGAATCAACATTTTACTCAACCACCCCCAAGATATTCCGAGGCCAGTTTAATTAAAGTTTTGGAAGAAGAAGGAATTGGACGTCCTTCAACTTACGCACCAATCCTAAGCACCTTAAAGGATAGGGAATATGTTCAAATCATTGACCGTAAGTTAATTCCGCAAGAAATTGGATTTATCGTTTCCGATTTACTTACCGAAAACTTTTCCAATATAATAAATATTACTTTTACGGCGCAAATGGAGAAGGAACTTGACGACGTCGCTGAAGGAGAGACAAAATGGCAAGACGTTATTAAACATTTTTGGGATCCGTTCTCTAAGCAACTGGCCGAAAAGAGTGAAACCATAGAAAGAGTGGAAATACCACCGGAACTAGTTGAAGAAAAATGCCCCGAATGCGGCAAACAACTGGCAATTAAGAAGGGTAGATTTGGAACATTTCTTGCTTGTTCCGGATGGCCGGATTGTAAATTTACAAAACCATTCTCTATTCCTTTAAATATAAAATGTCCCAAATGCAATGAAGGCGACATAGTCGAGAAAAAGAGTCGAAAAGGCAAAATATTCTTTGGCTGCTCTAGGTGGCCTGAGTGCGATTTTGCCAGCTGGGATAAGCCGGTTGACAAAAAATGTCCCAAATGCCAGACATTAATGGTAGAAAAAGGAAAGAAAATCGTTTGCTCTAATTGTAAGTACGAAGAAGCTAAAAATGGTGATGAAAAAGAAATTCTCTAGAAACCGTTGACAAATTATCATCAAGATGCTATAATTTGTGCATCTATTAATTAGCTAAAAAAAAATGCAAAAATCTGTCTTATCAAAATATGATTTAAAACAGCTAACTAACGAGGCACTTAAGCTTCTAAAAAAAGATAGAAGTAGGGAAGTGCTTATTCTTCGATTTGGTTTAGACGGATCAAGAATGACTTTAGAAAAAATTGGTCAAAGATACCATATTACCAGAGAACGAGTCAGACAAATTGAAAAAGCAGCTCTCGGTAAGTTAAAAAATGCAAAGCTTGGAGAAAAAGAAGAATATCAAGCATTATTTAGTATTGTTACCAAAGAAGGAATTCTAAGTGCCAAAAGTGCAGAAGAACTATTTGGAGAACAAAATTTCAACAACATTAGACTACTTCTCAACTTGTCATCTGATATTGAAGAAATTTCAGAAGATGACCATATAAGAGCTTGCTTTATAAGTAACGACTATAGCTTTAAAGATATAAAAAAGATCACCATGAAGGCTACCGAGATATTAAAAGAACACGGCAAACCGATGGCGTTAGACACTTTGACTACTAAAATTAAAGAAATTCTTAATACTGAACCTTTAAATGAACTAATTGAAAAAGCAATTAAACTAAGTAAAACCATTGTCATAGATGAAAATAATGTCGGACTGGCAATTTGGCCGTCTGTTAATCCAAAAAGCATCAAGGATAAAACTCATTATATTTTAATAAAACAGGGAAAACCGCTGCACTTTTCGGATATTGCCGCAAGAGTAAAAACCATGTCTAAAAAATCCATAACTAGACAGGCTGTTCATAATGAACTTATCCGTGATGAGCGATTTGTTCTTATCGGTAGAGGTATTTATGCCTTAACCGATTGGGGTTACAGGCCGGGTACTGTAACAGATATTATTACCGAAATCCTTACCGAATATCGGGTTCTCCATAAAAATGATATTATTCAAAAAGTGTTAGAGAAGAGAGAGGTTAAACAAACTACTATCGTATTAAACCTTCAAAACAAAAACAAATTTATCCGAGTAGGCAAGGCCACCTACTCCTTACCTGAGGAGTAAACTTCATGTCTTTAGATTTGATATATTCGATAATTCAAGAAATTATTAAGATTGGGATTTTTTTCTTTTCCTATACCTGGTGGATTTTTGTACTCATTTTCGCTTGGGAGGCTTACCAAAACAGACGAAAAACCGATTGGGTAGAAAACATGGACCATGTAATATTAAAGGTTGAGGTTCCAAAAAATAATGAAAAGGGGCCAGTTGCTGCCGAAATGATGTTTGCCTCTCTGCACGGAATATTAAAAGACGCCGAAGATCAAAGAAGAGAGGGGAGTATTCAAGAACATATTTCTTTCGAAATTGTCGCTTCTTTAAATAACATAAGTTTTTATATTTGGCTTCCTGTTTATTTAAAGGACTATCTCGAAGGTCAGCTATATGCCCAATATCCTTCCGCCGAAATTACGATAGTCAATGACTATTCTACCCAAATAGGAAACGGCGATGACGGATATCATATATATGGTACCGAAATTTCTCTAGAGAAAGATCACATGCTTCCCATCAAGTCATTTATCAGCTTTGAAGTAGATCCATTAGCTTCTATTACAAGCGTTCTTAGCAAGTTAGATGACTTAAATGAGCAAATTTGGATTCAATATTTAATTCAGCCGGAAGGCAATGACTGGCAGTCAAAATCTCAAAGCCATACCTCGAATGTCAGGTCAGGTAATAGCCCCATGACTCTTAACTCCATATTCGGATCTATTAAATCTGCTCCCTTTACATTGCCAAAGACCTTAATTTCCATGGCCTTAAAAGCACCCGAGCCATCAAGCGGTCCGGCCGCTAAGCCAAGCCTGTCCAAACATGAAGAGGCTGAAATGACCGCCATAGACACCAAGGCTATGAAACTAGGATACAATGTTAAAATCAGGGTAATTTACGCCTCGAAGAACCCGGGGAAAGTCAAATACAGACTGCAAGCTGTTGCCGGCAGCTTTAAGCAGTTCAATACAACGCTAAACGGCTTTGTTTCCAGCAAAACCATACCGGGTAAAACCGTATTGGATGAATACCGAGCCAGATTTTTCGACGATGGGTTCATATTAAATATTGAGGAATTAGCAAGCATTTATCATTTGCCGCACGTTTCCGTTGAAACACCAAATATTAACTGGGTTTCATCAAAAAAATCCGCACCGCCGGCAAACTTGCCGCTTGAAGGGTCTTCGTCACCTGAAGAGCTAACCTTATTTGGTCAAACCAATTTTAGAGGAAACAAGCAAAAATTCGGTATAAAAAAAGAAGACCGCAGCCGCCACATGTATATAATAGGTAAGTCCGGAGTAGGTAAATCTTACTCTTTAGCTCTTTTATCGATTTCCGACATTTATGCCGGCCACGGAGTATGTATTATCGATCCGCACGGAGATTTGGCCGAAATGGTTATAAAATATATTCCGGAATATCGAATTAAAGATGTTGTCTATTTTAATCCCGCCGATACTTTATTCCCAATTGCCTTCAATGCCTTAGAATGCCCAAACCCCGATTTTAAAGAAATGATCGCTTCAGGATTTGTCTCCATATTCAAAAAACAATTCGGTTATAGCTGGGGACCAAGACTGGAATACGTACTGAGATACACAATTCTTGCATTACTTGATACTCCCGATTCAACCATGCTTGGCGTTATCCGTATGCTTACCGAGAAAAATTTCAGACAGAAAATAATAAAAAACATTAAGGACCCTGTTGTAAGAAATTTCTGGGAAAAAGAATACGCAACATATAATGACCGTTTTGCTACCGAGGCAGTTGCTCCAATTTTAAACAAGGTTGGTCAATTTATTGCCTCGCCTTTAATTAGAAATATCGTTGGACAGCCAGTAAGCACCGTGGATGTTCGGAAAATAATGGATGAAGAAAAAATATTAATTATTAATCTGTCATCCGGTCGAATAGGTGAGGACAACTCGGCCCTTCTTGGTTCTATGATGATAACTAAAATTCAGCTTGCCGCCATGTCCAGGGCAGATATACCGGCAGAAGAACGAAAAGACTTTTACCTTTATGTCGACGAGTTCCAAAACTTTGCCACCGAATCATTTGCAAAAATTCTATCCGAAGCCAGAAAATATCGTCTAGATTTAATCGTTGCCAACCAATATATCACTCAAATGGAAGAGACGGTAAGAGATGCAGTTTTTGGTAACGTCGGCACCTTAATTTCCTACCGTGTGGGAGCAAAAGATGCAACCTTCTTAGAAAATGAATTCTCTAAGCTTTTCACGTCCGAAGACCTCATAAACTTGGATAATAGACACATTTACTTAAAAATGCTTATTGACGGCGTTACAAGACAACCTTTTTCAGCACAAATATTAAACCTTCTGCCATCAAAAATTGACCACTCCAAGGAAATTTATAAATATTCAAGGGATAATTTTGCTCGCTCAAAAGATGAAGTAGAGGACTTAATTAATAAATTCAGTACCAGCATTCCCCAAAACGAAAACGGTGAAGAAGTTTCAGATTCTGATGCAGGAGGAGAAAGAAGGACCAACAATTATGCGACCAAAAGACCGGTAGAAGATAAGAAGCCGTCTAATTTTAATCGGGAAGAACGTCCGGTATATAAGCCAAGGGTAGAGAAAAGAAATGAACCCCAGCTTCCGCGTCATCATGACAATTCCTCACAAATTATAGAGAGAAATCAGACGCAAGAGAAAACTATGAAACAGCCCGTGAAACAATTTCATAGCAGACCTAATGAAAATCAGAATTCAAATTATTCACAATTTAAAAAACCGTATAGAAGCAACCACACTGATTATAACAATTCTTCTAGAAACACGAGCAGCAATAAACATGCCGCGGTAAAACCAAACGAGCAGAATTTAAGAGACGCCATTCAGTCTGCCTTAGCCAAGAAGCAAGGCGATAGTTCAAATGAAGCCACAAATACGAATAATCGGCCCAATACGGCCAGCGATAAAAATAACAATAATATAATAAATAATGATAATAATATTAAAGATGACGGATCCCGCGAGATAAAGCCGGGGGAAACGATAGTTTTTAAATAGTTAATAATTAAATATTTATTTCATCGCCAAACAGGCAAGACACAAAGAGGTAAAAAAAGTAGACCTCTTTTTACTGCAGTAGGTCATGTCGCACAATGTATCTTATGCGTCCTTGCCGGTTATTGAAAAAAGAGGTAATATGAGTCATCTTTTTTTACCTTTGCATTGCTAAAAAAGCTCTTGCAGAGCTAACTTGATATAAACATCTAAACTTATTACAGTTTCACTGCCTTCTTATGACCTATCATTTATTTTTTTTCATTGTTCCAATACATATGTTTACCAAATGGTTAATCAGATATTATCAGCCATTAAATAAAATAAAGGCAATAGTCCCCCAACCCACCGACCGAAAAAATTTTTAAATTTTATTTGTCTTATTTTAACATTAAAAAAAGGCCGTTTTCTGAGTACTCCGCTCTTCTATTTTGTGAAACAATTTATATGTTTCACAATTATTTCATGAAAATTTTATTTTCAATTCTTAGGTCAATATATTCGCTAATCTTTTTATTATCTCTTTTTGTCTCCACTACAATTCTCGTTAAATTAGAAAGTTGATTTTCGAGGTTTCTAGTAGAATCCAAATAAACGGAAAAATTATTTGTTGTTTTCACTTCAATGTCTCTTTTAAATTCATTTTTAATAATTATTTCCTTTGCCTCTAAGCCGGTTGACGAAAAACTACTGCCCAAATTATCAATAAATAACATTAAATCCGGAGAGCCTACCTTGTCCCCTACGTTAATTGGTGTATTGGTTTTATCAATAATATTTAAAACTAGGCCTTGAGCTCCTGAAGCAACAACTATACCATCCTTATCAACAACGTAGCTTTCTGTGCCGGTAATCCAGTTAAATTTTATATCCCGAAGAAATCCTTCAATAAGCACTTCCTTATTGGCAGATGTTTTTGTAACTGCAATTTCTTTAAGTTCTGGCATATTGTCTTGAAGTCTGCTTTTCAGTTTATTCGTCGATAAAAAATAAAAGTTTCTTGAAAGAATTCCGCTGGAGATATAGTTTCCTGCCTGGCTTTCTATTTTAATTCTTGCTTCTCCCTCAACGCCCTTAACGTTTATTTTTTTTATCATCATGTCATCGGAGATAAAAAACCAATATAAAAAGGTTAAGAGAGCCAAGCTAAAGATTTTTATAAAAAAACTCTTGAATGACCTGGATTTCTTGTACTCTAGAGGGCTCGAGGGCATTATGAGTCTTTTTCTATAATTATTATTTCTTTTTCTACGAACTTGCTGTTTTGCCATATCTATCCAATATCATTGGTCCCAGTTTATTAATAGTGCCTGCTCCAATAGTTAAAATAACTCCGCTTTTGTACTTTTTAAAAACATAATCGGCAGTCTCTTCAAAAGAATCTATAAACACTGCTTTCCCCCCTAAACTGTTAATTTTTTTTACTAACTCATCCTCAAGATTTTCTCTATTCGTATTATCGAAATCTCTAGCCTCGTAAATCTTAGCTAAAACTACATTATCTGCCTTAGAAAGCACAGAAGCAAATTCATTAAAAAATTCTTTTGTCCGAGAGTATTGGTGCGGTTGAAAAATAGCGAAAATAGGAAGATTGTAGGCTCTCTTTAATGCATCAAAAGTTGCACCTATCTCGGTTGGATGATGACCATAATCATCAATAATTAACGGGTCGTCGCTTATAACCTCTAGTCGTCTTTTAGCGCCTCTAAAGTCCCTAAAGGTAGCCAGAATAGACGAAACATCTACACCCAACTGGATAAGACAGGCAATAACCAAACCTGCATTGAACGCATTATGCAAACCTGAAATTCCTAATTTTACATCATATGATTGATTATCCATAATTACCGTGAAAGTTAATCCGATCCCGTCATTTTCCAAATTGGTTATTCGACAATCATTTGATATGCCAAAACCGACGCAAACAACCTTGCATTTTGCTACAGATCCTAGGCGTCTTGTGATCTCCGAATCCCCGTTTATTATTAAAAACCCATTCGGATTAATTTTGGAAACAAAAGTCTCAAAAGCATCAACAATATCATTAATGTCTTTAAAATAATCTAAATGGTCCGCCTCTATATTCGTTATTATGACGGCAAAAGGAGATAAATCTAGAAACGCACGCTGGTATTCGCAAGCCTCAGCAACAAAATATTCACCTTTTCCGCTTAAATAATTTGAGTTAATTTTCTGAATTTCGCCGCCAATTATAGCCGACGGATCTAGTCCGGCATCTTTTAAGGCAAGGGCAATAAGCGACGTTGTGGTTGTCTTGCCATGAGTCCCTGCAATTGCAATTCCTTTACTTTCTTGCATTAATTCACCTAAAAGTTCAGAGCGGAGAACAATTTTTTTATTCAATTCTCTTGCTTTCACCAATTCGACATTATCTTGAGGTATCGCCGAGCTATAAACAACGACATCCAAATCAGCTTCAATATTATCCGAGGAATGAGTTAAAAAGATTTTGGCGCCTCTCTCCTTTAGTTTTTTTACATTTTCCGAATCTTCCCTATCCGATCCGGATACTTCATGGCCTTGATCTAATAATATGTTCGCCATTGGCGCCATTCCCGATCCGCCAATGCCAATAAAATAATATTTCATTTCTTTTTTTCCTTTTCTTTGGCTACCATTTCCAAATAATCCACTATTACACCTGCCATTTCTTTTGCGGCATCAGTTCTGCCAAATTCTTTACTTTTTTTAGATAGAAATTCAATTTCACCTTCTTTTTCAAATATTAACTCCAGTTGAGACATCAAAAGGTCTTTATTTAATTCGCGTTCTTCCAGCGAATAAGCGGCTCCTTGTCTCATCATTATTTGCGCATTCCGATACTGATGCGAATTTGCTGATGAGCCCAAAGGAATAAGAAGCATCGGTTTTCCTAGAGCACAAAACTCTGAAATAAAATTTTGCCCTGCTCTGGAAATAACTAAATCAGAAACCGCATAAGCGTCCTTTAATTCTCCGGTCAAAAAACTATAAAGATGGTATCTTTTTTGCGCTTCAACAGTTAAGCCGGACTTAAGATACATGAGCCAAGAGAAATCATTGTCTCCACATACATGAATAACCTGATATTTTTTTAGTAAATCGTTAACTGATTCAGCCACTAGGGAATTAATAAAATGCGAACCCTGACTGCCACCAACAATAAATATCACGGGGTCCGACCCCTTAAGCTCAAATATCTTCTCTCCCTCATCTTTACTGCCTTTTAAGAGATCTTTCCTTACGGGATTACCAGTAAAAATAAGTTTTGCCTTTGGCAGATCTGTATAAAAATTTTCCGGATAGGAAACCATTATTCTTTCCGCGAAACGTGATAATATTCTGTTGGAAAGACCCATTTCACTGTCTGACTCATGAATAAACAACGGATATCCCATTGACGCTGCAGCCAGCCCCACGGGCAAACCCACATATCCCCCTTTTATGAAAACAATTTCCGGCTGATATTCCCTTATTATAGCCCTTGACTGAAAAAAACCCCTTATTACCTTAAACACATCCCCAATATTAGATAAAATTGTTTGAGGATTAATAAGGTTGATGATGACATTGCTGTGATATCTCCTAAATTTACCCGCATGAATAAAATGAAATTTTAAATCCAATTGAGGAATGATCTTAATCTCCATTCCAGCGTTTGAACCAACATAAATTATATCTTTATATCCGCTTTTTTCTAGCTCTTCTATTACTGCTAAAGCCGGGTAGATATGACCCCCCGTTCCCCCACCGGCGACCAGAATTCTCACTTAAGACCTCCTCTTTAGTATATTTTGATATATTAAGCAGAATACCCACTGCAGTCAAGGAAAACACCAACGATGATCCGCCGAAACTTATAAAAATTAACGGAACTCCGGTTAAAGGCAAAATGGATAACATTGCCCCAATATTGACAAATACTTGAACCATAAACCATGTAGAAATTCCGACGGCTATAAGCCTCGAAAATTCATCCGGAGCCTTCTTTGCTATTTTAAAACCTTGAACAACAATAAACAAGTAAACTAAAATAATTAAAATTGCTCTGATGAAGCCCAATTCTTCGGCAATTATAGGGAAAATGGCATCGGTTGTTACTTCCGGTAAATAATAAAGTTTTTGACGGCTTTCTGAAAAACCTAGACCCAAAAGACCCCCGGATCCGATTGCAATTAAAGCCTGATTAATTTGATAACCCATGTCGGTTTTGTCGGCACCGGGATTTAGAAAAACCATCATACGCTGAAAACGATAGCTTTCGTTTTTAATAAGGAACGCTACAGCCAAGGCACCCGCCCCGAAAAGAGAAAAAATAGTTGTTAGTCTCGCTCCGGCAACAAAAAACATCGACATGCCAATGGCAGAAATAATAATGGTAGTCGATAAGTTCGGCTGCTCTAAAATTAATATTCCCAAAAAAGCAATAATTGATACAAAAGGAATGGCTACATTCGAAGAATTAATCTGGGAGAGTCTTTGTTCAAACCAAAAAGCCATGAATAAAATAAACGTAATTTTAATTAATTCGGTCGGCTGAAAAGTTCTTACGCCAAGATCTAGCCATCTTTGAGCGCCACCGGCGGTTCTCCCCATAAAAAGAACCATGATCAATATAAAAATTGACAAGTAAAATAGCTTTGGAGCAAGTCTTCTCCAAACAGGATAATCAATTTTGTAAGCGGCAATCCAAAAACAAACCCCAATAATTAACGATGTTAACTGATGATAAAGGTAAGTTGTTGTTGATTGTCCGCCACTTTCGGCATAGCTTTTAGTAACTGAAGCAGAAAAAACCATCGTAAGACCAAAAAAACATAGTCCAATAACCGCTATCGCCAAATAGTAGTTGGGTCTATGAGGCCGAGGAAGCCTATTTGATGAAATGGGATTTCTCATTAAGAAATATTTTCAAATAAATATAATATTATCCCCGTTACCGCCGACACGGCGCCAATTACCCAAAAACGCATCGTTACTTTTGTCTCCGGCCAGCCTTTAGCCTCGAAATGATGATGAATTGGAGTAGATAAAAATACTTTTTTACCAAGATATTTCCTCGAAAAAAGTTGGATTATCACCGACAAAGTTTCAAAAACAAATACGCTTGCAATTACTGGAAGTAAAAAGACAGTGTCAGTAAGCATTGCTATAACGCCGAGTGTCGCCCCGAGAGCCACAGCACCAGTATCGCCCATAAAAAAACGAGCCGGATAAATATTAAACCATGTATAAGATAGCATCGTCCCCACTACAGAAGCACAAAATATGGCAATTCCAAAATATCCCTGAACCATTGCAATTACGGTATATGCGCCGTAAGCAAATATAAGCAGTCCTCCTGACAGGCCGTCCAGGCCATCCGTAATATTGACCGCATTGGCCGCCGCAACAACAACAAACATAAACAAAGGAATGTATAATAAGCCCATATTGAAATTACTCCAAAATGGTATTTCCAGAAACTCTTTTCCCAAATTGAAATGAAACCATATTCCACCAATCAAACTTAAAAATAAAAGCCACGCCATTTTTACCCGGCTTTTAATGCCGGCAATTCCGCCATTTTCACTTTTTATATTGATATAATCATCAAATAAACCCAAAATACCAACCGCAACTAAAACAAATAACGGTAACCATGTTTGCTGTCTATTTAAGTTGAAAATAAGAGTAAACACGGCCACCGGTACCCAAATTAAAATTCCGGCCATTGTTGGAATATTACGCTCGTGCTTTTTTGCATGCAATTTATGAAAGATAGGCGCCTTTTCTGTCCCGCCGCCAATCCATGCCGTATCTTTTACCTTTTTCCACCATTCATATTTATAGGCAAAATAAGTAAAAAGAGGCGTTAAAGAAATAGATAGCAAAAAGGTAACAAAAGCCGCTAGCCCTGCCCTCAAAAACTTCTCTAGAAAAAATTGATCTATTTGCATATTCAATACCAATTTTACCTTAAATTATGTTTATTAACAATTAATTATCATCCGGCGGTACATTATAATACATTAGCAGGTTTGCTAAGACGTCGTGAAATAAGGGCGCTGCAGACGATTCTGCCCATTCAACGTCCTTTGGATTGTCAATTTTTGTATAAATGACGAAGCGCGGACTGGTTGCCGGAGCAAAGCCGACAAATGAACCGATGGTTTTATTCGGATCGTAGCCGCCGGGGATCGGAACCTGTGCGGTTCCTGTTTTTCCGGCTACCTTATAACCCGAAATTTTTGCCTGTTTTCCATGACCCTTTTCCACGGTATCGATCATCATTTTTGTTACTTCTTTTGCAGTCTCTTCAGATATTGCCCTTTTTATTACCTCAGTTTCCTTTTTTTCTTCTTTAATCCCCTGCCTTATGAAACTATCAATTATCTTGGGCCTTACCAAATTTCCGCCATTGGCTATTACCGAAACTGCAGACGACATTTGAAGCGGCGTGACAGTAATACTTTGCCCGAAACTCATTACGGCATAGGTATGATCATTCGTTTCCTCCGGACCATAAACCTTACCTTCATCCTCGCCATCAAATTCTATGCCAGTTTTCATGCCAAAACCGAATGTTTTATTCAAATATTTAAAAAAATCCTCTTTGCCTAATTTGCCTTCAATATAAGCTGTTCCTAAATTTAACGATTGCTCTAAAATATAACTCATTGACACTGTGCCGTGACTTTTTCTGTCTGCATTATAAATCTTGTTTCCGCCAACTATAATATACTGAGGATCATTAAATGTATCTTCCGGTTTTATCTTGCCGGAATCAAGGCCGGCCGCCATTGTAATGACTTTAAAAACAGAACCCGGCTCATATTGCCTTAAATTTAAATTGTTGAAAAACTTATAATCTTCAATTTTATTATAATTATTTAGATCAAGTTCGGGCTGCTTTAGAAAATAACTGGCCATGGCAATTATACTGCCGGTTTTCGGATCCATTACTAAAACTGAGCCGCTGTCGGCACTGTGTTTTTCAACGGCATTTTTCAAAAGCTCTTCAATTGTTGCCTGTACATTTTTATCGATTGTAAGAACCAACGAATCGCCATCAACCGGATTTACCAAGACATTGTTCCCTGTTGCAATTATCGTACCCATGGCATCTCTTTCAGCTTTAAGTTTTCCCGGTTTACCCTTTAAAATACTATCAAACTCCTGCTCTATTCCATATTGGGCAGTACCGGTTTTATTTACGAATCCTATCACTTGAGCCATTAATGCTTTTTCCGGCCACGACCTTGAAGCCCTAGGCGCAATCCTGAATCCACCTAAATTAATTTCTTTAATTTTTTCACCCTCCTCCATACTTAAACCTTCTTTTATCTTTACATACCTGGGCGACGAAGGATTATTTAATTTATCCAGCACTTCTTCTGTGGAAAGACTAATCACTGAGGATATTCTTGCTGCTGCTTTTTTCTTATCACCCACCATAACCGGATCGGCAAAGAGTTCGTCACTTACGTTATTCATGGCTATTTTTGACTTCCCTCCTTCAGCATAATTATCCTTTACATAAATCTCACCTCTTTTTGCAGGCAAATCGGAATTCTTATAATATTGGTCTTCTGCAACCGCCGTATAATAATCATGTTTTATAATCTGCAAATAAAAAAGCCGCCCCATAATAACAAGGGTTAAAAAAATAGAAAAGAATATTAGAGAGGAAATCCTCTTTCGCGTATTAAATGTTCTGTAGCCTGCCATTTTATATATAATAGCACAAACTTATTTTAAGGCCAAAGATGATGTTGAAGGCAAATAATTTATTTTCTTAATCTGCTCAAGATTTTTACCGGAATTTTGAGATTTTTGAATTTCAGTTATAGATTGAAGCTTAGCTACTTCCGTTTCAAGCTTTGCGGTTTCTAATTCTATTTGAGCCTTTTTCTGGTCTAATTCATCAAAATCGTAATTACGAGCAAGAAGTTTGCTTGATTGCGACATATAAAGAAGGCTTAAAACAACCACAACAGAAATAGTTATGAAGCTTAAACTAATTGGCCCAACCATAAAGGTTTTTTGATATTGTCTGTAAATTTTTGGATTTCTTTTCATAATTTTTTTATTTTTATTTTAGTATTTGGCCCCCCAATTTTGGGGGGCCAAAACGGGACCTAACCACCCTCCGGCGTATATCTCCTAACATCTAGCAGTCAGATTTTATTTTGTTTTTGTTTTTTTTGGGTGGAAAGTTTTTTGCAAAGAGGTGGATTTTATTTTTTTTGAGGTGCAAAGATCTGTTCCTGGCTGCTAGATGTTAGCCGATATATTACTTTATTTAATTTTTAAGGTTATATTCCTAAATTTCCTAGCTGCTCAGCAATTTCGTTACTATCTTTCTCGGTTTCTTTCTTATAGTTACTCCATTTTTCTCCGGACCAAATTTCTATACGGCTGTAAAGACCGGCAACAACTACTTCTTTCTTAATTCCTGCGTATTCTCTTAAATATGCCGGTAAAATTACTCTTCCTTGTTTATCTATGTCAACTTCCATCGCGCCTGCAAGCATTAATCTTGAAAACGCTCTTGCACCGGACTGGCTAACGGGAAGATTGCTTAGCTTTTCGGCCATTTTTTGCCATTCTTCTTTCGTGTAAAGAAACAGGCAGTTATCCAAACCCCTTGTTACTACTGCCCCTTCAGATAATTTAGATCGAAATTTAGAAGGAACTGCTAGCCTACCCTTATCATCAATATTGTGTTGGAATTCTCCTATAAACATTTATCCCCTCTTTGGTAGCTTTATCCACTTTTCTCTACCACTTATCCCCACTTTCAACCACTTGAATCCATTATATACCACCCAGTTACCACTGGTCAACACTTTTAAACAAAATGTTAAACCAAACTATCCTTATACCCTGCTGACATCCCCATAAAAACAGCGATCAAAAAACTTGGTCTTAATCAAAACTACTAGATTCCCGCCTTCGCGGGAATGACAGCTATGTGATATATTGGCATTTTTGAAAAATGAGAGTATGTTCAGACTCTTTAACCAAAAATCTCCCAGTAAGGGAGATTTTAATAGGAAATTTAACCTTATTTAAAAATCATAAATATCTCGGTTGGAGAGTTCGTCAAAAATTTCTTCCTCAATTCTCCCAAGCTGCTTTAAATAGATGAGATCGCTTAAGAAATCTTGATAAACCCTTTCAAAAGTTTCACTATTTTCTTCTTTTAATACCGACAGAGCTTTAAAATTATCAGCCGCCCAATCCTCAATTTCTGCATCAGACATTAACTGACCTTCCGTTTTACCTTGATACTTCAGAAGACAATCAGGCGGTTCTTCTTCCCAAATCTCGAAATCTGCTAAAGTCCATGAGAGACTGGCTTTCCCTCCCAAGTTCTCGCTGTTCCATTTTTTTTGTTTGTTGTTTTTTTCTTTCATGTCATCCCTTTTTAACTTAAATTAGCAATAAATTTTTCAGTTTTAATTGGATAATGAGAAATTATTTTTAAATATTCTTTATTAAATGACCTAATTGCTCTAATCATTTTTTCTTTTTCTCGAACTTTTAAAGCAACTGATAAATCAAATCTGCTAAGTATCCTCATATATTTTATCGCTCCAATCGAAATATCCTGATACCTTAAGCCCTTTTTTATGCAGTCTGGGCATATTGTTCCACCAAAGTCACAAGACAAGCCGCAACTGTCAGATTCTAAAATATCCTCATGACAACTGACGCAATTGTCCGTCACCGGTCCAAAACCTAAGATCTTGAATATATTTAATTCGAAATATACTGCCGCCAGTTCCTCGTCCTGCTCTAAAAAGTCTAATGCATCATTATATAAATCGTATATTTTCAGATTCCTTTCTCTTTCCGGGAGCAATTTATCAATAATTTCCGATAAATAATATGCATAAGCCATTTTCCTTAAATCATTTCTTAAGAAGAGTCGTCTTTTTTTTGGCTGACTGCTGCATACAGTATCCAAAGTTTTTCCTTCCGCTAACATATACTCGTTTAAATAAAAGGGTTCTAGGCTGCTTCCGAGCTTACTTTTAATTTTTCTTGCTCCTTTAGCAATTACGGCAATTTTACCTTTTTCCTTAGTAAAAAGCTTAATTAAAAAATCCGCTTCTTTGTAATTTGACCTCCTTATGACTACGCCTTGGGTCTTGTAAGTCATCTAAGACAAAACCTGCCTAATTTTTTCAACTATTTCATCGGGAGTATGCTTGGACTTAATAAGAAAATCCCTAACGCCTAAGGCATAAGACAGTTCTTTATTCATGTCAATTTTGGATTCGCCCAAATTTGTAAGCATAATTACCGGAATCTGCCTATAATTTGGCTCTTGTTTCATTTCTTTTAAAACCTCGAAGCCATTAACGTCGGGCATTAAAATATCAAGCACGATAAGATCGGGCACGAAACCTTCTTTAAGCTTTTGAAGCGCTTCCTTCCCTGAATATGCCGTTGTTACTTCGAACCCCTCCATTTCAAATTTGGTTTGATACATTTCCACTAATATTGCGTCATCTTCAACTATTAATATTTTCTGAGACATTTTTTATTCTCCTTATTATTTATTCTTTGGTAATTTAATTATAAATGTTGAACCTTTTCCAATTTCACTTTCAACCACTATGCTTCCACCTTGGGCTTCTATTAGATTTTTTGTTATATAAAGTCCCAGCCCGGATCCTCCTGCCTTTATGCTCAATTCATTTTGAATTCGAACAAATTTTTTGAACAATTTTTCCCGATCGAAATCCGAAATGCCCACTCCGCTATCTTTTATTTGTACTTGAATGAAGTCATTTTCCGCACTAACAGTAATATCAACTCTTGAACCGTTGTAACTATACTTAATGGCATTATCAATGAGGTTAAATAGAACTTGTCTTAATCTATCCGAATCGGCCAAAACCTTAGGGATGTTTTTTGAGACTATCTGATTTAAAGATATTTGCCTCGAGAGACCTTTAAGCGCCAGCTCATCAAGAACTTCATTTAGAATCTTTGGCAAATCTAATGGAATCATATTTAAAACAAGCCTATTTGTTTCCAGCCTATTTATTACTAGTAAATCCTCTGCCAAATTAACCATTCTTTCGGTACTAAGATAAATTCTATTTAAAAAATGTAATTGCTTTGGCTCTAAAGGACCGGAATCCCCCTTTATCATCATAGATAAATAACCTTTAATTGCTGTTAGCGGAGTCCGAAGCTCATGAGAAACAATAGAAATAAATTCATTTTTTGTTTGCTCGATTTCTTTCTCTTTGGTTATATCTCTTACAGTAATTATAATTAAACCTTCGTGATAGATGCTATGATCGGCTACAGAAGACGCCGTCAATGCCGCCCAAAAATGTTCTCCGTTACTTCTTTTTAATAATCCCTCAATTTCCTCCCCGTTTCTTTCTATCGATTTTTTTATTAAACACTCATCTTCTCTATCAGATTCATGAATCTCCATATATCCATGAATATCTTTCCCGACCATCTCTGCTTCTCTAAACCCAATAATTTTTTCAAAAGCCGGATTGGCGCCAACAATCAAACGATTCCTATTTGTAATCACGACTACTCCATCTGCCGTATGATCAAAAACGGCTTCCCATTTGCGTTTTTCAATTTTTGCATTCCTTTTTTCATTTTCCAACTCTGTAATGTCCCTATGGCTCGCCAAAATTCCGACCACTTCTTTATTTTCGATTATGGGTGAGATAATTACATGCAAAATAGTTTCCCCACCCTTGTCATCAATAGCTATTATATTATAATCAATCTTTCTTTTATTAAGATTTACTATTTCATCAAAAGTAGCCGGTGCATCTTTTCCAAAAATTATTTTTTTATTAAAGAATTCTTGAATATTATTTAAATCCCTCTTTGCGCCAATGAAACAATCTTTCATGCCCAACATTTTTTTTACAGAGTCATTGCAACTCAAAACCGTTCCCTTTGTATCTAAAATAATCAAGCCGTCTTGCATTGAGTTTTGAATAAGCTTTAATTCTTTTTTTTCCTTTTCTAGGGTCTCAAAAAGTAGCTTATTTTCATGAATAATTTTGTCAATTTCTCTTTTTGTAATATTAAATTTCAGCATGCCTATAATTTACCTTAAAATCGCGATTTTTTCAATCATAAGCACTATAAATTCTGCAAAACCTTGGATGTTTTTTGTTTTTTTTAGCGTAAAATATAAATATGTTTCCACTAAAAGACAACATCCCCTCTAAAACTTTTCCTTTTGTCACTTATTTAATTGTTTTTTTAAACATCCTAATCTTTATTCAGGAGTTAACTCTTGCCACCGGTCTCGATACGTTTGTGGAAAAATATGCTTTAATTCCAGCGAATGTAAATTTTAACAATTATTATTCTCTTTACCCGTTCTTAACTAGCGCTTTTCTACACGGCGGTTGGTTACACATATTGGGGAATATGTGGTTTTTAATCGTTTTCGGAGATAATGTCGAGGACAAATTCGGGCATTTTAAATTTCTATTATTTTATTTGGCTGCAGCCTTTATTGCCGCATTTGCCCAATATACCGCGGGTCCGGCATCCGCCACTCCTATTATTGGAGCTTCAGGTGCAATTGCCGGAGTTTTGGGCAGCTATATCCTTTTATTCCCAAGATCGAAAATACTAACCCTTGTGTTTATCGTTATATTTGTCACTCTAATCGAAGTCCCCGCTTATATTGTGCTTGGGTTCTGGTTTATTTTGCAACTTTTGAACGGACTCTACTCGCTTGATACAACCATAACCGAAAGTCTTATTGCTTACTGGGCTCACATAGCCGGCTTTCTGTTTGGACTCGTTATATCTATCTATTACAAAGCAATATCCAAAAAATGACTTAATTTTTTGTAGAATCCTCCAATAAATACTTGCCTCTATTTATTTATAATGCTTCCAAGACTAAAAGAAAGCTAATTTTTATTATGTTCTCAAAATCATTTAAACTGTTTAAAATTTTTGGAATAAGTATTGAACTGGATGCCTCATGGTTTATAATTTTCTTCTTTGTCGTTTGGACCCTATCAACCAGCCTTTATAAATTAAATCTTCCCGGCATTACTTTCAATATAAACATCACCCTTTCCGTTGTTACGGCAATTTTATTTTTTTCTTCGGTCATCTTTCATGAATTAGCTCACTCGATAATTGCCATAAAAGAAGGTTTGGCTGTAAAAAAAATTACGCTTTTCGTTTTTGGCGGCGCTGCCCTAATTGATGATGAACCCAAAACACCGGGAACCGAATTTAGAATATCGGTTCTTGGTCCCGCTTCCAGCCTTTTTTTGGCTCTATTTTTTTTCATATTCAGCCAAATTTTTGAAAATTATCAATATTTGCACCTTCCCGGTCTTTTTTTATTTAACATCAATTTAATTCTGGCTTTTTTCAATTTAATCCCGGGGTTTCCCATGGACGGCGGAAGGATATTTAGATCATTTATCTGGTATATTTCCGGCAACTTTTTAAAAAGCACGAAAATTGCAGCAGCTTTAGGAAAAATTATTGCTCTGACATTTGTTTCAATTGGCTTATATTCTATTGTTATTACCGGCCTATCGGGCTTATGGCTAATACTAATTGGGTTATTTTTATACAAAGCCGCCGATGGCTCATTAAAACAAGCTCAAATAAAAGATACTTGTTGAAATAATATAATAATGGAATTATACTTAAAATATGGTTACAGTGTTAATAGTTGAAGATGATGATTCTTTGGCAAAGCTATATAAGTCCAAGTTTGAGATAGAAAAATTTAAAGCTCAAATTGCCAGCGATGGCCCTTCTGGGTTAAGACTAGCCAAAGAAATTAAACCAGACATTATTCTTCTAGACGTAATGTTGCCTTTAATGAACGGATTTGAAGTTTTAAAGAAACTGCGAAAACATAAAGAAACCAAAGAAATCCCAATTATTATCCTGACAAATTATGGAGATATGGATAACATTACGGAAGGGTTCCTAAGAGGGGCAACCGAATTTATGGTTAAAGTTGAACATACGCCCGAAGAAGTTGTTGAAACCGTTAAAGAGGTTTTAGACTCAAAGGGAAGCATTGTCGGTCGCGCCTTCGAGTTATAAAAACTTCAAGATTCCTAAAATAAAGCCTTAATCCAAGGCTTTTCTTTTTTTAATATCGAGCCATCACCATGGCCTGGCATAATTTTTAGATCATCATCAAGCTGACTCAATTTTTTTAAAGACTCCAACATGTCTTCGGGATTCGAATACGGCAAATCCACCCTGCCATAAGTCCCTTTAAACAAAGTATCTCCTGAAAATAAATAACCATTAAGCAAAAAACAAATCGATCCCTTCGTATGGCCCGGCGTTTTTATAATCTCAAGGCCATTAATTAAATTGGGCAACTCTTGGTAGATGACATCCGGCTTTGGCGGCTTATCAATTCGTTGCCCCACAAAACCGGCAAAAAGATTAGCCTTTTTGTATTCGCCTAAAGCTTCCTTTTGCAAATAAATCTTTGTTAAACTATTATTTTCTTTTAACTTTTTTAAGGCCCCCACATGATCGAAATGACCATGAGTAAGTAAAACATAGTCTATTTTTCCACTGATTTTTAAAATTTTCTCCGCATCTTCACCCGGATCAATAACAAGAGTCTTGTCGTTCTTCTTTATAATATAGCAATTAGTCCTTATGGGACCGACTTTTATTGTTTTTAGTTCCATGGTTTACTTATAAAAAAATATTGAGAAAATTGCATAGCAAAGACCCGGCAGACCAACAAGTAAAAAGAATAAAAAGAAACTTTTCTTAGTTAAATAAGACAAAATATGACTGATTGACACCCAAATACTTAAAACAATTAAAGTAAGAAGGATATTAAAAACAGATGGTTGAAATTTGGCCATATTGGCAATTATGATCGCCATTGCCGTAACGTTAAAAATAATCGGCAAACCGTAATGACAGCATTTATACAGCAAATCCTTTTTTTCGATTTCGCCAAAATTAATATCTTTGGTAAATTCACCCGCTTCAATAAGCTCTGCGCTTTTGCCGTAAAGCTGCTGTTCTCTTTTTTCTTCTAAACTCTGTAATTCCTCATCCATGTTTTTATAATAAACCCACCAGATTATTTTGTCCAGCAAAGCAAAAAAACAGAAGGAAAAAAATTTGACAAAGCGATAATGATGTTATATAATAAACTAGCGTTTAGGTCTTTTACAATTTAGGAGGGGTGATGAGTTTTGCAAAAGGAAAGAAAACAAGACACTGTAGTCGAGATATCAGTAAATGTTCTGGGATTTTCTACTAAAATAGTGGTATCCGAGGAAACGGCGAACATGATGGCAAAAAACTGCTTTAATAGCTATGTGAGAGGAGCTTTGCATCAAGCCAGGGAAAAAATGAAGAAAGAAAATCCTAAAAGAAATATTCCTTTCCTCACCCTCTGGAACGATCATCAAAGAAACCTCAAGAAAAATGTAGAGATTAATATAATTGGAATAGCGAAATGGACCACAAACAAAGAACAAACTCCAGAGATAGAAGAACTGCCAGTTAGTACAAAATGCGAGCAAATTAAACTGTTTGATGACAAACGTTTTCATAACCTGCACATTAAAAACAGTTATTAATTCCTTAGGGGTTTTAGAAATGCTAATAAAATAGCTTACTAATTTTCTAAAACTCTTTTTTTATATTGACAACAGAACGTTCGTTCTATTATTATTGGGTTATGGATAAAATTTACAATAAAAGAAAAATACAACTGGCAGATTTTTTCAATACTAATAAAAGACTGCCCACCTATTCCGAAATGACTTCTCTATTTTCTCTAAAATCCAAAAACTCCATCTTTTTTATAGTAAAAAAGTTTGTTGAGGAAGGCTTTCTTAAAAGAGATGATTACGGTCATCTTGTGCCCGGTAATATAATTTCCGGAATTAAAATTTTGGGCACGGTGGAAGCGGGCTTTCCCTCCCCCGCCGAAGAAGAACTGGCCGACACAATTACCCTTGACGATTATTTAATTAGAAAAAAAGAAGCCACTTTTATTCTTAAGGTGTCCGGGGATTCTATGATAGGAGCCGGCATAAAACCCGGGGACTTAGTTTTAATTGAAAAAGGAAGGCAGGCAAGGCATGGTGACATTGTAATTGCCGAGGTCGATAACGAATGGACCATTAAAACTTTCGAAATTCACCAAGGTAAAATTGTTTTGGTACCGGCAAATCCGAAATATCAAATTATTAGACCCAAAGAAAGTCTAAATATTGCCGGCGTAGTGACGGCGGTAATAAGGAAATACCGATAAAAATTCAAAAGGCAAAAGTAAAAAGGCAAAAGTACAATTCAAAATTTAAAAATTTATAAAACAGCTACTCCCTTTCCACTAAACCATGGTATATATTGTTCGACTCCTCGAAGAGGGTGGAGAACCCTTCGGCAAGCTCAGGACAGGCTTGAAGTTCGTGCTTCTCTACTTCGTTTCACTTCGCTCGTCATACGACCCGTCTGGTAAGAATATCATGAGACAGCGGGAAGGGAGTAATAAGCATTGCCACTAATTTCTTACTTTTGATTTTTAACCTGAACTTTTGA
>MNYC01000005.1 GCA_001872945.1 bacterium CG2_30_37_16 | reverse complement strand
AAATCTAAAAGAGATATTAAAGATAACTGCGGGGATACGCCTTAAGAGTGGTCCAATTACTTCTTAACGGGTATTTCGGCATTAAGGAAAAATTAATGAAAGGAGAAAGTAAGGTTAAAATCAAAAAAAGCTCAAAAAAAAACAGCAAATTAGAAGGGCTAACCGCCCTAAAAACAAACTTTTCCTTACTTAATTAACACTCTTATCAAAACTAGAGATAGTTTGATTTAAATAAATTGTTTTTCAACGGTCTCTAGTTTAATCGTTTAATAATTTCGTTAGAGTATGCTATAATCAAGCAGAAATTATCCGCTCTTTGAGAAAGGAATAATGATGAAAAGATTGATAGAACGAATCTCCAAAAGAAATGACCAACTCCTAGGTTTTCTAGGAAGCCACGACGGATTGACCCTTTGCCTCGGCGTTATCTCAGCAATACTTCTGCTTGTCATGTGGAATAACATTATCCAAACAAAATTTCATGCTATTGCAATCACTGTAGTTGTATTTACCAGCGCTATCATAATCTCACTGCTTTTACTAGCATTATGCTTCTTGGGTGCAATAGCAAGCTTATTCCTCATGCTTGGCGGTCTTGATAGCGGAAGCTGGGGCGGAAATTAATTAAAACAAGCGAGGCGCATCAAACCGAAGCCTCGCTTTTATTTTTGTTATTTGAATTTATTTAGGATATAGGATTTGATTTGTTATTTGAAATTTGGCATTTGACATTTTTTTCGACTGGATTCCCGATCAAGTCGGGAATGACGGTGAGGTGATGAGATTCCGCAATCGTCCGGCAGCTTCCGGACTCTTTCGCAATGACATCCTCTCTGTTTATCGTTTATTTGCCCGCCCTGTCTTCGACTCCGAGGTCGCTCACTTCGTGGTGACTCAGCGGAACCAGACTCAAGGAGAGCTTGCCGAAGGGTTTATTGCTTATTTAAGTAAAAGCGTCAGCGCTTTTACTTCCTCATCCATTTCTCTTTTTCTTTTTTCTTTTTATGGTTTTCTAGGTCTTTTGCGATATTTGGACGCACTTTAACGATAGAATAAATGATCCAAGAAATAATGACAATAATCCAGCAATAAATCCAAATCCTATATCCCAAATAAATTGTGCCTTCGTAGGAAAAGAATGCAAAAAAGAAACCAAAAACTGATAATACCATTGACCACTTAAAAAAGAACTGTAAATATTTTTTATAAACTTTATCTTTAAATTTTCTTGGCAAAATAAATTTGACTGCCAAACTAAAAAAAAACAGAACTCCAGAAACTGCAAGCAATACATACAGAAAAATCATATCTCTTGGCACCCCAAAAAGATGTTTCACCGAAATATAAGTAGTAAGAAATTTAACAAAATGATTCCAATAGTTTTTCATTTTCTCCTTTACAGTTAATATTTCGTCATTCTGAACTCGCTTCAGAGTCCCTTTGTAAAACCATTTTCCGTAGCTTATGGATTCCGGATCAAGTCCGGAATGACAGTCTGAGGAAGTAGGCTTAAGGTTTTTCAAAGACAATTGCGTAATGATAATGACCGGCGGGAATTTCACCGAGTAAATTAAAACCGGTTTTTTTGGCCAGTTCCAACAATTCTTTTTTGCCCACTCTTTGATGGTCGGGAGGCCCAAAACCATGGTCTTGTTTCTTCCATTCCACCACCAATAACTTCCCTTTTTCTTTTGTCATTTCAAAAGCTTTTTTTATTATAATCTCATTCATCTTAAAAAAAGACAGAGTGTTGGCAAGTATCGAAAGATCGGCTGAAGAAATGTCCTTTTGGTCGAGCGTTAAAAGATTGGTGAATTTGGTAACGACATTTCCGTAACCCCCAAGCATTGCCATACTACTTAATCTCTTTAAAAGGTCTTCATTGTTATCGACGGCAAATACTTTACCGGACGGCCCCAAACTTTTCGCGGCCGCAATAGTCCAATGACCGGAGCCTGACCCAAAATCGATAACGATACTTTTTTTATCAATACCGATTTCGGCCAAAGTTTTTTCTGGTGATACAAAGCGCTTAGGTTCCATATCAACTATCCTAAGCGCTTTAACCAGAAATTTCAATTATTTCTTTTTTGAATTACCGTTTTTTGGCTTAGCAGAAGTACTGACTATTTTTGGTTTTACTACCGCTTTAGTATTTTCAGCAAATTCCAATCTTTTCCTGTAATAGAGATAAGAGAGTGCGGCAAGGAAAATAATTAGGATAATTGTTCCTACTTTCGAAGAGTCATCTTTGGAGCTGTTATCTTTATTCTCATCTTTATTTCCGGCGATTTCTTTTGAAGACTGGTCGCCCTTAACTTCATCTTTCTTGTCATTGGTACTGCTGGTAATAACCGGCGCCTCGGTAGTTAAAACCGGTGCGGTAACTGAGGCTGCAGCTATTACAGCATTATTGTTTTGATTTGAAATTGCATTATCCAAATTGACAATAGCACTAACTGGTACAGACTCATTGCCATTTTCATCAACTACAATGAATGAATATTTATAATTCTGTCCTTTTATAAGGCTGGTGTCATCGAAGAAATAACCGCCCACCGCTGCAACAAAAACTTCGTTTCTGTAAATGTTTACTTTTTGTCCGGAAGCCAATGGATCCCATGAAAACTTAACACCGTTTGGCAACATGGTTTTTTTAAGATTTGCAAGATAAAGCGGAGCTAGCGTATCAACTTTGGCCTTAATACTACTTTCGGTTTCATTCCCGGAAAGATCTGCCACTGTGAAATTAAAGGTAAAGTCGCCTTCAACTTTTAAAAACTTTGGAAAACTGGAAGCTTTATAAACATCGGTCGAAACTTCATTGCCGTCCTCATCCATTCCAATTATCTGATTTAGGATAATGACCGGTCCATAATTGTTACCATTTTTATCTTTAACCTGAACTTCAATTTTGTCAGAATTTAATGGCTCGTTGGAAATAATCTGAAAATCGATAGCGGATAAATTTTTTAGGTTAATTGCAGCCGGTAAAGTTGTAACCGGATTCGGTCCCATAACATCTGCCACAACCAATTCTACTGTATTTGATTCGGGACTAAGGTTGCCTGCTTTATCAACCGCTATAATAAGAAATTCATAATTATTATCATTAATAAGACCTTCAACTGTTAAACTACTGACTATACTTTTTACTTCCTGGTTGCCGGCAATATTTAGACCATCTTCATCTGTAGTTCTCCAACAAATATTATACCTGTCTAAAGTCAGATCGGTATTGTCTAAGCTCCATGTCATGACGACGGAACCGCCAATTGGAGCACTCAGGTTATTTTTGACGTTGAAATTTTCAACTGCAATTGGAGCTATATTATCAACGGTTATCGTAATTTTATTTTCACCTAAATTATAGGTGTCTTCACCGGACGAAACAAAGCTCTCAACTTTTATTTCGTAGTTTCCATCCGCCAAAAATCCAACCGGTACCTCAGAAATTAATAAATCATTTTGCGCAAGAACAACTGCTCTGGTTGTCAAATTTGTAACTTTCACATTGTATTTTGCTCCATCTGCATCAACGTCTTCCCAATCAATCTTGTCAAAATCTGTCGAGTTAACATAAGCCCCTTCTAAAGGACTTAAAATCTTTGCCGGTTCCACAACGGTAATACTGTAAGTTGTTTTCCCGAAAGAGCCAGCAACGTCAGAAACCGTAATAACAGGCACACCCGGTGTCGTATCTTTGTAATAGAAACTTGCAGTTTTATTGCCCTCACTTACGTGAATTTGTGTTACGTCGTGCCAACTGACAGTTCCAGAAAATTTTCCGGTTGCAGAACTTGACACCAACGACAGATACACTGTGTCCTCTGCCTCTACTGCAACTCCGTCCTTATTAAGCTGGATGGAAATTTTTTCACTTTGTTCACCAGGCATAATTGTCTGTTCAGTGGTTGGCGACTTTACCGTTAGACTTAAATCACCAATCGCATATGCAGACTGTGTCGTTGCAGTAAGAAGTACTGACAACTGTAATCCGACTAGAGCTGAAAGCGTATAAACTACTGCTTTTACTAGCCTTTGCTTCACTTCTTCCTCCTTACCCTCCAATTATTAATTATTTTTTTATATGTAAAAATGGATAATCCCTCCACGAATTAATTAATAATAAAACTAACGGCTTGACAGTTTCCATAGCACCAAATGCCGCTTTTTAGGCACCATAGAAGGAAAATTTAGTTTTTTTAGATTTATATCTTTATGTTTATTTTTTGTTTTAAGGTCTCCTTTCATCAAAGAGACATAAGCATAATAGACTTAAGAGTATTTTTTTGTCAAGCAAATTATTTTTGAAAGTTAGAGATTCTTAAAAAAAGTCATGGAATTTTAGATTTAGTATTAACCCAATTAGCAACCCAGAATAAAGAAGAGGAATATAGAATTTAGAATAATGAATATGATGTTTTTTCCTATCTAGATTCCTGTATTCTTCATTCCAATACTTGATTCTTAATTCATTATTCATAATTCTTGAAACATTCAATTACATAAAAAGTCCGGCACTTGTCCACAATGGACAATCCGGACTTTTTATGTTTATTGTTTATTTTTCTAAGACCTATTAAGTTTTAACCTGTAGTACATTGCAACTGCGCCAGTAAGCAAGGTTGATAAAACAAAAATAACATGTCAGATCCTGCCCTTGGCAACGCTAACGGTGTTGGAAAATTATCCGGATTAGCACCACCAACGCCTCCTTGAATAGTTGGGGTTGGAGTTGGACCAGCCTCTACCGTCGGAGTTGGTGTGGGAGTTGCAGTCGGGGTTGCAGTTGGGGTTAGTTTTGAGCCGCCCCTGCCACAATGACAATCGCATTCATGACGTTCTTCTTCATCACACCTATCTCCGTCATTGCATTTTTGGTGTTTCTCTTTGTCGCATTTTTCCTTGTCTTCCAGCTTGCACTCTTTAACTTCTTTTTTGTCTTCCTTAAATTCTTGCATTATTTGGTTTGTCGTCTCTTTTTTTTCAAAGATTGCATCTCGCATAACGCATTTAAAATTATTTTCACACTCTTTCTTAAGTATGTTCTTGTTTTTAATGGCCTCTTTAAATTCTTCATTTCTGTTTTTTAAGTTTTCTGTTTTTTCTTCTACCGCTTTTTTCATCTGACAGTTATAATCCTTAGAATTTCCATCACATGCAAAGGCAGGTGCCCCAAGAAAAAACAAAACAACCAAAACCATTACGGCTTTCTTCATTGCTTTTCTCCCTTTTATTAATATTTTCAATAAATCGAGAAATCATATCATAAATTGCAAAATAAATCAAGAGCAAAATGGCAAAACGATTACTCTCGATTTATTCGTAGCTATTTTAAGCTAGTTTTTTATATCTGAAAATTGCATAAACCATTGCGCCTGCAAATGATGCAAGGAGTGACAATAATCCCATCTGGCTTCCGGCACCGGGTAACTCTTCCGGAGCTCCGCCAACGCCACCCTCAATTGTAGCCAGAGTTTCAGGAAATCCACCAACACCGCCTTCAATGGTAAGTGTGGGAATTGGAACAACTGTTGGACTTGGAGTTGGAGATACAAAAACAACATGAGTTGAATTTTCGATCTTGTTGGATATCTTCTCATTTACTGTAATATCTCCAGAGATAACAGATCCATTGCCGGTATTTTCTTCTGCTTCATTCTCGCCGGTTTTTAATTCCATTTGGCTGTGATTATCTACTATTGTCTCATCCTCATTCTCTACAGAAAAGGAATTTTCCACGTTGATCTCTACCTTATTCTCGCTATCCTCACCGGTATTAGAATTTATAACGGACTCAGCTTTTACCCCGGAAGCAAAGAATAACAAACACAACCCGAACATAAGATATATAGCCTTTTTCATCTTTTTCCCCCTTTAATTAACCTTTTATTTAATATTATTTGATAAGCGACCGCTAAAATTATTATTAATGCTAAAGCGGATGACAAACTTAATCTGGCTAAAGCAAGTCTAGAATCATTATTGCCGTTTTTATCACCGCCGGAGCTGTTAAATGATGCTACATCAGAAGAATTATTATCTGACTTTACTTCTGATTTTTCTGTTATTGCCATATTTTCTGAACTAGCAGAACTATCGTTTTTGACACTCAAATCCGATTTGCTTTCATCTACAACGCTACTTCCCGAGACAGTCTTCTCTACGGTTATTTTTTGAGAACTTTCTTGCGTAGTATCTACCTTCACAACCTTTTTATCCTCATACTTAACGCTTCCCTTCCAGTTCCCAAATATATTCACAAACAAAATACCAATATTGCTGGCTTTTATTTTAGAATTTATGAAATTTACAAAGTTGAGAATTAGGCTAACATCGCCCGATTTCACATTGCCATTTCCGGTATTGTAGCTGGCATTATTATTGCCGGTATTTATATTAATAGGCATATTATTTTCGATTGTATTTTTGGAATTATCTGTTACTTCAATATTATTTTGATTACTTGACGAGGCGTCATTATCGGAATTCTGACCTGTAGTATCGTTACTGGCGACAATATTTGAATTTCCTCCGCCACTACCTGAAACAACATTTTGGCTATTTTCCGCATTGCTTCCACCAAACCAATCACCTAATACATTTATTAAAAGCAAGTACCATTTATTACCATCAAAAATTGCGCCAACAATAGACGTTGTGTTGGATTTTACATCAATGCTGCCGGACTGAACGCTGCCATTTCCGGTGTTATAGTCAGCACTATTATTACCGGTACTTACATTAACCGGCAAGGTATTTTGGATAGAATTTGTTAGGTTACTCACAAAAATATATTTGTAAGTATTATCGGCGACCGCAGTATTATCCGAATTTGAACCTGTATTGCTATTACCCGCAGATACTGCAACAATCCCACCGGAGTTATTTGGATCATTACTCTTGGGAAGAAGAATATCTCCCAAGTAGTTTCCGAAAATATTTAACATGCCCACGGTTACTTTACCAACAAACGAGCTATTAATTAAATTTAAAATATTAGCTGCCAAGTCCACATTGCCGCTTACCACAGATCCGTTGCCGGTATTGTAATTTGCGGAATTGTTACCAGTATCAATATTAATTGGTAAATTATTATTAATGTTATTTGACGAATTATCATTAAAAATCACAGTATTTATTAAATCAACAAGCGCCGTATTTTCTGAATTTTGGCCTGTAGTCGAATTTTTGGAATTAGCGTCCAAATACGCCAGAAAGTCGCCAATACTTAACGTCCCCGTTAGATCTTTTGTTACCAAAACTCCGGTTTGCACGGGCCCTTCAATATTACTGTCATCTGAATTAATTAAATCTAATGAACCTTGAACATTGCCGGCGCCAACCGTACCATTTCCGGAATTATAATCGACATCGTTTTTGCCGGAAATAATCCCCGCGCTAACATTTGTATCAGTTGAATTTTGATTATTTTGATCAACTTTTACAACTTCTTTATTGCCGATATCGCCAATGGTTCCCGTTGCTGCATTGGTGCCGCATTCTTTCTTTGGCTCGGTCTGAGTGTTAGAGATCTCAGGCGCGGACGCTAATGTTGGAGACGGGGTAGGAGTAATTGTTACTGCATCTTCTTGCAGAGTAGATTCCGTATTAACTGCTGCCGGAGTTGGAGTTGGCGTGGGCGCTTCAGTTGTTACTTCGGCAATAGCCAATCCGGAATTTACAAAAATCATCAAAAAAATACTAATCATTGCTGTCATCTTATATATAAGCTTGTGTAAACTTATTTTCATTTTTATCTCCGCATTTTGGAGGGGCTTGCTAATATCAGCCCCTCCAAACAATCTTTAGTTATTACTTTACAGTGCTTGTTACAGCAACACTGCCGTTGATATCGCCGCTAGTTACTGAACCGTTGCCGGTATTTCTGTTGGCTTCATTGTCGCCTGTGTTTGCGTTGATGCAAAGCTTGTTATCAATCGATGTGTTGTTCTCATTTTTGATTGTCATTTCGTTTTCAACTTTAACTATTGCATCGTTCTCAGAATTGGCCCCTGTCTTGTTGTTACTTGCCGAAACATCACCCATTGTTGGCATTGCTAGCGAACCGCCGGAACCCAAAGATACTTGGCTAGCTAGCTTGGTTTTGAAACTAAGGTCGCCGCTAGTTACTGAACCGTTGCCGGTGTTATAGTTGGCTTCGTTGTCGCCTGTGTTTAAACATGCATTGATGTAATTATCGATATCAGTTCTGTTTTTGTTCTCTAGTCTAAATTTATTTTTAATATCGACCTTGGCATCGTTATCGGAATTGTAACCGGTTGTCTTATTGCCAACACTTACTGACCAAGTTCCGCCGCCCATGTTCATTTCCATGTCTTCAAAACCAATCATGGTAGCAATGTCATATGCAAGATCAATATCTCCCGACCTCACTGAACCATTTCCCGTATTTCGATTGGCTTCATTGTCTCCGGTGTTTGCCCTCACCTTCGCGTCATTATCAACGTCATTTCGATTTTTGTTCTCGATTTTTGCATCGTTCTTGACATTAATAATTGCATCGTTCTCAGAATTGGCACCCGTGGTGTCATTCCCTGCTGACCATTTAGCTGCAAAAATGTTGCCGCTAAGTAGTGCCAGTCCTGCAACGGTTGCTACTGCATAACCAGCTTTTCTTTTAAGAAAAAGTTTCACTTTTCCTCCTTTCGTTTTAATAATTATTCTTTAGTCTTATTTAGCTTATAAAAACTAAAATCAAACTTAATCCAAGAATAACTAAAACGAGAGGAAAAATTTATAGGCGAATTAACAAGACTCTAGATAAAAAAAATCCCGTTAATTTTGGATTATTGAAATATTGGCGCTTGTTTAAAATGACATCAAAAGAATGTTAACAATATTAAGACGATCATTCAATATCTGTTAACATTCTTTGGGGTTATATCTCGAATAAACGGTTTTAAAAAACGTGGAAGAAAATATTGGGTCTGTAAAATGAATGTCATTTTTTGTAAATTTTAATACGAATGAGATACTTTTGGGGTATTGTCGTCATCTTTTGTTTCCGGTTTATCCATGTCTTCGGCCTTAACCAAATCAACTTTTTCTTTTTTCTCCCCCGCCTGTTCTATCGGTAAGTCCTGCATTTCCTGCCGTTCTTCCACAACAATTTTTTCATCTCTGATTGGTTCTTCGGCCGGCTCTTCAGGCTTTACATATTCCTTTTTCGTTCCCGGAACCATTCTATTTTGACTGTATGATGAATAATCGACACCGTAACTGGCATCTTTTAAGTTACCAAAAAAAATAAATAACACCCTTCCATAATATGCTACACTTAAAACGATAGGTATTAAAAATAAAAATTTATTGCTGTCAGGATAAGAGAAAAAGTACCAAACGGCTGAAATTATAGGGCCGAAAATGACAATAAAGGAACTTTTTAAAATTCCTAATTTGAGTTGCATCATCACCGGCAATCCCATTTTTTTCGATGAAAAATAGCTTGAAATGAAATAAATTGCGGATGCAAATACCGCGAATGCAAGCAAAACAAAAAATTTAAAATACCAGTCAATCGGTCTTAATCCCAAAATTTTATAATAATCCAAATTAGCGCCGCTTAATATATCGTCGGCTTCTTTCCTTATGTTTTCCCGTTTTTTTGAATCTTCGGTTGGATCAAAAGATTGTTTGTATTTTCCCAAAGCCCTTAAGACATTATCTGCTATTTGCTGCATCTTAGTTGCATCCGGCAAAATTTTTTCGTCTCCTTTAGCTTTTTCATAAAAATCTTTTGATTCCGAAAAAAATTCTTCCTCTTCTACAATTTTATTTAAAACTGATTCATTGGAAGCCTTTTTATTATTTAAGAAATCTTTCCTAAAAACCTGAGTTTGATCATAGTCACTTTGTCCTCGTTTTTTTAAGCTATTATCCAATGCAAAAGCAACGACGGGAATAAACAAAAAGACGAACGACAATAATAGAAATTTTTTAAAAATTTTGAAACTCATTATAAATAATATAGTCTTTTTTTATATTTTTCTCAACAGAGAATTCAGGAACCATGAAACCCTCCTTCGCTAAAGCTACAGATGGGCAAGCCCGGAAACAGGAAACAAAAAAAGCGGGCAACTTTTTATTACCCGCTTAGAATTTTTTTACTTCAATGTCAAACATCTAGAGTTGATTATCTTGTTCGAATCAATCAAAGTCAATTTTTATCATCAACCTATTTAATTCCTCGATTCTTGGAAAATAATTGATTTCATTAAGCAAATCGAAATACATATGACTGGAAAGAACTTGATCCCATGTTATATGCGGATTTTTGCTTTTTATGTGAGCAAAAAAAGCTGCATCCATAACATTGGTACCGAAAGATCGCCCTTCGAGATTTGGCGTCGTTGTAACCAAAATATTAACGTTTCGATTCTTCATATCTTCCACATCACTAGCCGTTGTAGTATTGGTTATAACCCATTTTCCAGTCATATCCTTGGGCATATATTTCTTGATAAGATGAAAATCGCCGGCGATAATATCCGCTTCCTCATAATACTTTGTATATTTCTCGGACGGTTCCTTATCCTGCTTTTCTCCAGTTGGATAAAGAATCTCGAACGGCAGATTTGTAACAATTGGCAAAACAAGCCTTGCGATCCTCACAAAATTCTTATAGCTTCTTATTGGTAAAGGAATATTTAAACCAAAAATTAAATCGCCATATAAAATTTTACAGCCAGATGAATAAAATGCTTCCGCCATTCCATACCTGTCAACTGCCGAAACCATTAAAACTTTTTTACCTACTAACTTTTTATTCTGCTTTTTCGCCAGCTCCATATCAAAAAGGAAGATCGCTCTTTTCTCCAAAGTATTCTTAAGACCGCTGCCATCTACAATTGGAGTAATTTTTGCCGCTTTCATGAGCTTTTTGGCATCTTTTATTGGATACCTTTTCTCTCCAAGCCACAAATATGCATCTATGCCGCCAAGCCCAATGGCGTCAACGTTTCCATCCAAAGATTCAATAATATTAATCGCCTTATTAACATCGCCATCAGTTCCAAGCCTTTTAATATTATATTTCTCTCCAAACATTTCTACATCGACTTCATGGTCTCTTTTTGACGATCCTAAACTGACGCCAACAATCTTTTTCACCCATATCACCCTTTCGGTAGCTAATTGTTAATTTACTTACTTTGAAGCGTATTTTAGCACAAAATAGCCATCTACTCAACCGCAAGTCTTGTCTAATACAAGATCGGACTAAACTGACCCCTCATTCTAACGCAAGAATGGACTAAAAATGGTGCAGGATTCATACTAGATATGTGAGTATCATAATGAAAAACCTACACCTATTCAATTGTAACGAAATAAGAGAGTTTTTGGAAACAAATAAAGACTTTGCTTTTGAAATTAATGATAGAAGAGAAAAGTATAAACTGATAAGTGAAGTTTGGTTTGGAACAAAATACTGGA
>MNYC01000045.1 GCA_001872945.1 bacterium CG2_30_37_16 | reverse complement strand
CCAACATGCCATGCTAGAATATTAAAACCTTTCCATTTGCAGATAACCTTGAATATTCTCTTTAACTCTTGTTTAATGAAGACATCAGCTAAGACTTTGCCCCGATACTTGGATGTCCAAACCAAGTGGTATTGGCAAAGATATGTGCAATGATTAAGCTGGTACAATCTTCCGTTACTCAAACAAAATCACCTCCTTTCTATATTGGGGTGATTTTATTATACGTATTAACTGCTACGCTTTAAAACGCACACACCAGCTAAAAGCTGGTGGTTTTTAAGGGTAACAAAAAGTAGCTGTTTTAGCCACACAAAATCGATCATTAAGCCGACCTCTCTAAATTATTACACTTTTGCAACGATCGTGGTTTTTTTGTAATAATTTATTGCTTATAAACCCGCGGCCGCATCTCCATTGGTAATTTTGTGGGTAATTATGAAGGCAAATTACCACCGGCCGTAAGGGTCGGCGGCCTTTATCTTTCCGCCAATATAGCAGCTGTTTTAATCCGACTGTAGCGGAAAAATCGAGATGCACTTGGCAAAGAGAACATCTCAAAAAGTTGTGTTTGAGGAGGTTACGACGAGTTCGACTTTTGAGAGTGAATGAGCCTTATGTGCTAATCCGATTTTGTAGCGTGTCGGCAGTTTTTGCTATCTTTTTGCTGCCAAAAAGTAGAAAAAGATAATTACGCCGAAATTTATATTTAAAAGCCTCGGTTCCGAGGCTTTATGTTAACTGTTTACTGTTATCTGGCCTGCCCTGTCTTCGACTCCGAAGTCGCTCAGACTCGAGGAGAGCTTGTCGAAGGACTAACTGACTTAGCTTCCGACTTTTTTCATCTGCTTGTCAACAATATTGGCGATGTATTTATTTTGATCGTCGATGTGCATGTTTTCGTTGGCCAGTCGTTTTTCCACAATTTTACCCCATGTATATTTAACTTTTTCTCCAAGAAGACCCGCTTCTGTTTTCTGATGCTCTGTTAGGTCGGAGGCGTCGGCTGCAAGAACAACCAAATCCCCCATGGCTTCGTTAAATTGCTTTTTTAATTCGTCTAAAATTATGTCTTTTACTTCTTCCTTTTTTTTCTCGGGTTCAGCTTCTGTTTCTGACGGTTCGGAGCTTTCCTCGTCTGCCAATGGTGATAATGGAGAAGTTTCAGCAGACTCGGCACCTTCCTCTCCTACAGCTGGAATTGCTGGCTCATCATTTTCTACCGGTAGGTCTGCTGCTTCTTCGACTACATCTGCATCGCCAGTGGTAATGGGAATGGAAGGAATTTCGGTTGGCATTTCAGGATGAATAACGGCTGTATCTACGACCGGAACGCTAATATCGACGTATTCATTGTCAACGGGGGATGAGTTGTCTTCTTCTGTGGTTGTTTCAGCGGTCGAAGAAGTAGGTTCGGTATCATTACTCGGCAAAGCTGCTTCAGTAGCGGCATTTTCCGGATTATCGCCACTATCGCCTGAGGCATTTTGTGAAGCTACCAAGGCGGCAATGTCATCCGTATTATTTTCGTCGCTACTTGTTGAGGATGATGTATCGGTAATGGCAGCTGCCGGTTCTTCGACGGGAGTAACTGGGGTTTCGGCAATAGTATTTTCTGCGCTAGCTTCAATTTCAGGTTCAGTACTTACTTCCGGTGATGTAGATCCTGCCGCTACATCTTGAGTTACATTTTCCGGCTCTGATTCCGGAACAATAGTAGAAGTATCTATGATGGGGACTTCGTCAGTTGGCGTCGGCTCTGTTACCGGTTCGTTTTCCTGTTCAGCCACTTTAACTTCAACCGTAGCGCTTTGGGTTTCCTCAGCTGCTACCGACGGAGCACTTACAAGCTCCTGATGTTTGCTTTTGGCAATCTCAATAAATTCCGAATCATTTGTAAACCCGGAATCCATAGCTTTTTGAATGCCTTCTTTTAGTACCTCAATAGTGGTGGCGCTTTGTATGGCTTGCTTTAAAGCTTCTTTATCTGCACCAACAGAATTAGTATTTGTTGTTTCGTCCATGTTACCCTCCAAAGTTCTTTCTTTTATGGTAAAGGATTTTTTAAAATAAATAAAGGTTTATTGTTGATCTTTTATTTTGGGGGCTGGGAAACTGGATCTCCTAACGAAATCTTAGCCAAAATTTCTTTATCCACCAAAGCTCGGTCGCGTCCATATTTTAATCTGGCCAGTTGTTTTATGGCATTGCCTCTTTCCAAATCGGTCGCGCCCATTGGGGCTTTGCCTTTCATGGTAAAGGGACGCGCCGGTAAACCGTTCACCATTAACTTAATAAAAGCGTGGTAATTTTCGATATTAATCATGTCTGACACAGTGAAAACAGGATCAAATTGCTTGGCCATGAACTCGGCGTCTTCCGGACCTACTCTAAAACAGATAATGGAGCCGACGTTGCCGAAAACAGCGTTTTTAATCTCTTCTTTTAACTGACCAATAAACTGGTTGGCAACCACTAAACTGAATCGGAATTTTCTGGCCTCGGATAAAATTGCTGCAAAAGAATCGGTGGCAAAATTTTGAAACTCATCTACATAAAGAGTAAAGTCGCGCCTTTTTTCTTCGGGCGTATCAATTCGGCTCATGGCGGCCATCTGAAATTTGGAAATCAAAACCATGCCCAAAAGCTGCATATTTAATTCGCCGACTTTTCCTTTGGCAAGATTAATCAAAACTATTTTTCCACTATCCATGGCTTCTCTTATTTTGAAAGTGGAGTCCACCTGTCCCAAAATATTTCTCATAGTGGTGTTAGTCATGAATGCGCCGAACTTACCCACAAACCAGCCCAAAACTTCCGACTTATGGAAATCGCTAGTTTGGGCCATTTCGTTTAGCCAAAAATTTCTGACAATCGGATCGGTTACATATTCTAATTTTTTCTTTAAATAATTGTTGTCAGTAAATATTTTCGGGACTTCAAGGAAAGTTCCGCCTTCCGGGTCGGCCATAACAGTTAAGGCGGCATTTCTAAACCAGTGTTCGAACCGCGGCCCCATAATGCCGGTGTGGCCGGGGTCATAAAGCTTATAAAGCATTTGAATGGCTTCCTGGATGACAAAATCTTGTTGCTCAATAGTTTTTGCCTCAAAAAGATTAAGACCAATGGGCATGTCCGTGTCTCCGGCGTCAAACAAAATAACATCCTCGGCTCTTTCTTTGGGAATCTTATTTAAAATATCATCAAGGTCTTGCCCATGAGGGTCTATATAACAAATTCCGTGCCCTTTATTAATTTCGTCTAAGATCATATTTTTTAAAGTGTTGGTTTTACCGGTACCGGTTTGTCCAAGAATGTACATATGCCTTCTTTGGTCGTTAAGGGCCAGCCGGACATCTTTGGTTTCTCCTCTGAAAATACTTTCTCCAAGTATGGTTCCCTCTGCCGGCAAAGCCACAGGAGCGGCCGTTTTTCTGGCCGGCAGCCATTTAATACCGGGCGTGGTTATCTGGTAATTTGGCAAATGATAAATTGAGGCTAATTCCTCGGTGTTTAAAATCATTTTTCTCATTTTGGTTGTGTGGTGCTCATCAAAAAACCTAAAAACATAATCGTTGACTAATTTTTGCTTATTTCTAGCTCTTTTTAAGACAAAAAAATTGGAGTGAAGATCGTTAAATTGCGAAAAAGCACCGGCTATTTCATTCTCAATTGCATGGCCGCGAACCGGATCTTTGGCCGAAATCATAACTCGAATTACCGTTTCGAAAACCGGTTTGCCCACTTTTTTCTCGACATTTCTAATTACTTCCTCCTGCATCGGTGTTACAGGCTTCGGCTCGTCCGTTTTTTTAGAAAAAGCCATCACGACATCTTTTGCCATGTAAGTTGCCGTTTGAAACGGATCAAGGCTTCCCACCTTGTCGCTTTGATCTCCTTTTTGAATGCGCCCGGTAATGCGCTTCGATTTTCTAACCAAGGAAGCGGTTGGTCTTATTAAAACTTGAATAGCCGCGCCCTCATCAGGATCTAATTTGCTTAAAGAGTTGGTAATTGGGTCCAAGGGATCCAAATCAATCTGTTGAAAAGTTTTTATGGGAAAAGCCGATTTGCGACCCAGCTTTATCATCCCGCCATAAATATTTTTTAAACTTTCGCCTTTAAAAAAGATATTATGTTCTTCGGTTTCTTCAATATAGGCGTCGGGATATTGAGCGGATAAGGTTTTTTCTACGATTCCAACTAAAGAAATAGGCACCGCAAAATAAAAACGAATTTCGTTATCTGCAGCCACAATTTCTAAAGCGGTGTGTTTTTGACCGAAAAAAAGATTTTTAAAGGAAGGGCTATAAATGGAATAAAGGGAATAGTAAAAATTTTCTGCCAGCGAAATAAGCTCTCTCGCCAAATCTCTTTCGTCTCTCACTCCTTGTCTTTTGTCGTTGCCAAAGGTTTGAGGAATGGTTACCAGAAAAGGAACCATTTTTAATGATCTTTCTATTTGTTTTCGATAGTACTTAGAAGACCTAATAATAAAAGTGACGGTGACGGTAACCGTTAAAATGACAAATATTACAGGCAAAATGTAAAGTGTGCCCATTATCAATTATCCTTTTGAACTTTTTTGCCGAATCTCTTTTCTAAATAACTCATTTGCAATTCTTCGTGATCATCTTCTTCCTGATAGGGATCGTTTTTGTCTTTTTTGATGATCTGTTCAACTTTTTCAATCCATGGTTTTTCGATTTCTTCAGTATGCGAGGCCTCGTACGGGGAGTCAATTGGGGTACCAATTATGGCTTGATCCTGAATGTTTGCATCATTAGCTATTGCAGGAGCTGTTTGACTTTGAACTTGATTTTGAATTACCGGTGCCGGTTGTTCGACAGCAATATTTTGCGCCCTATCTTCCGTAGAGACCGCCTCAACTTTTTTATTTTCTAAAATGTTATCAAGCGTATTTTCACTACCATTGGTAACGGTTTCCGAGGGCTTACCTAAAATTTCTTGACTATTTTTATTTGGATCCATAAAAAACCTTTCCCTTTTTCTTATTTTATCATAAGCTAAAGTAGTAAGGGAAATATTTAATTATTTTTGACTGTAAAAATTAATATAAAATTCAAAAAAATCTTTCGGAGGGTGTATGGATCCAGAAAATAAAAACTTGGACTCTTTAGCAAAAAATGTCGATTCTATTAAACCGGGAAATGCGAGTGTCCCGCCAAGTAATGCTGGCGCAAGTCCAATTTCCAATTTGGGCGACAATTTGCAAATTATTAAAACGGAACCGGAAGTTAGTGAAACGCCGGTTGCTTCTATGGAAATTGGATCAACCGACATGTCTTCAGTCGTAAACGAGACGCCAACAAGTGTGCCGGACATTAATACAGCAAATATAACAGCCGGAGCTCAAGTAATACCACCTAAAAATTCGGTAGATAATTTATCCGGTCAGGCATCGCCCGGACCTAGCACAGATTCTATCTCGGCAAGTCCGCAGCCGTCTTCCCAGATACCTGTTTCCCCAATAACTTCTCCTCAAACACCGGCAGCATCTTCGCCGGATTGGGGTACCGCGGCCAAGCCAGCAGCTCCGACTAGTGATTTTTTTGGAAATCAAGGCGGGACAGACCTCCCAGAGTTACCAAAAAAGAAATCCGGAGTGAAAAAATTACTAATTATAGGGGCGGTGCTTTTAATTTTGCTGCCGAGTATCGGTTTTGCTGCTTACTTTGGATACAATAAATACCTTGTGCCTACTCCCAAAAAAGTATTAAATGCAGCTGCCAAAACGATGCAGGAAATGTCGCCTTTTACCAGCGATATAATCTTAGACATAAGTACTAGCGGTTTAAAATATTCCATAAACGGGACATTATCAGTCGATAAAAATAAGAGTTTCGATTTAAAGTTTATTGTTCCTCCTTCAACTTCCCTAAATATGCTTTACCTAAATAAGGATGATAAATTTTATCTCAATGATTTTACCAATCTTGAAACAAAAAATAATTTAATTGAGTATTCAAATCCAAAAAAATATTTGGCAAAGTACGAGAAAGATATGGGCAAGGCCATAAAAACGCCAACAAGCTTAGATTTTACGGATGAAGACTTGAAATATATTAAAAAAGAAAAGAGCGAGGTTATATCCGGAGTTAAAACAACAAAGTACAGCTTTAACCCGACAAAAGAATACATTGAAAAAAATATTCCAACTAAGGATTTGGGAATAGACGCCGATAAAATTAAAATGACTTTAAATTTATGGATCGGTAATAAAGACAGCAAGCTTTATAAAATTGATCTTAATTTAAAAGCAGCCATGCCTTCCAGCTCTTCCAGTGCCCTAGGTTCCATTGTTAAGGGCGGTCCGTCAGAATTCGAAATTAATTTTGTCGAAACATTTAAGTATGGCTTTAACAACACCATTGCTTTGCCCGCAGGCGCTAAAATTGTTCAAAAAATTGATTTGTCGAAGGATGATCCGTTTTCTGCGTTAACCGGCGTTAGTGCATCACTAACAAGTATGTCTGATAAAAAAGTAATGAATGCCATTCATCAAATTGCTACTGAAGAAGCGGATTTATATGATACCAATAATGCATATTCTGACGCTGACGGTTCAGGCACAACAACATTAGACCCCTTAATAAAGCAAATAACTGATACTGCCGGATCGGCAACACCAGCGAGAGATGTTATACAATTAAACCTTATTGCAAACGGTTATACTGCCAGCGCCCAATTAGTATCAGATGCTACAAGATATTTTTGTGTGGATTCTACCGGTTTTGCTGATTATGTTGATACGGCTCCCATAGGCGAGCTTTGTTCGCCTGAGTAGTTTTTATCTAGGCCAGTTAACTAACTTTATATAAGCGCCGATGGCGCTAACAATCGCAAAAAAAGCCAGTACCACCAAATGAACGGTGCTGGCATTTTGCTTTAAGTGCCATTTATAGTAGGTCTTGGATTTTGTACGTAGAAAATTATGGGCATTAGTGAAGAAAAAATGTTGTCCTGGTGGATTCCTGAATCATTTGAGCCTGATGTTCCAAGTTTTCCAATTGATTGGCAATGGATTCATTTAAATTTTTCAAATCCGAAATCTGTTCCTTTAGCTTTAGTAGGTCTTGTTGGGAATAAAGTTTTTGAGAGCCAATTTGATTTTTATCTCCTACTCCCGAAAAAGGAGAAAATAACCCGATCTTTTGTCTTCTTTGCTTTCTTTTACCTTTAAATCTATTTGCATATATTAATATTATGACAAAAGCTAAGTATTGGGTAGTGAATTTTACACTCATTTCGCACTTTATTATTGTTCGACTCCTCGAAGAGGGTGGAGAACTTGAAGCTCCAAACTTCTCGACTTCGCTTCAGTTCGCTCGAAGAATAATTACGAATGATTAATGCTAAGTGCGAAATGCGTGTTTTAGAAAGCTTACCTGAAAAGCCCTCCCCTCAGTTGTCATTCCGGACTTGATCCGGAATCCATGTTTTCTAGATTCCGGATCAAGTCCGGAATGACATAGAGCTATATTTAATTATGGAAGATAAGTTTACTTTCCGGATTCACGGTTTGAAAGCTTGTTAAAAAAGTGATAGTATAAAATTATGAGAAATATTAATCCCTTAAAAAATATCTTTTTGGGTTTCGGTATTGTGATTATTTTATTTACGACTTTTGTTTTTAATTTTTCAATGCCAAGCTCTTCTATAAGCGGAACAAAAGATCAACAGGTTTTGGGTGTTCAAACAAGTATTCTTGATGAGAATAAAAATAACATACTTTGGTCCGGCACGGTAAAGGTTGGGGGAAACTTAAACAGTATTATTTTTCCGAACGATAGTTACGAATACATTTATGAGACAATTAAGATCGGTAATAAAATTTCGCTAAAAAGACTGGACAATGGCAATACAGTAACTTCTACCGTTAACAGTTTTTATGATCTATGTCAGAGCAAAAGCGCCTGTGAGGATAGGCTTGATATTTCTTTCGACGATGCCATAAAAGTAGTTACGCAAAATCGGCCGGCAACCTTAATGATTGAAATTTACGAATAAATCGTCTTTTATCCGCTCTTTTAATATTCTATAATTTAAGGTATAATAAATGATTAAAATAAGGGTTATATGAATAAAAAAATTTCCTTAAAAACAGTAAACATTATTTTGGTCTTTTCCTTTTTGGTGGGTGCAATTGGTATCTTTTGGACATGGCATGGCAACACAAATTCCTCGGCCGCTAAAGACATGGCAGTTAAGGGCGCTTACACAGTAGCGCATCCTTCTTCAAATGAAATTTTTATATGGCAGGGGGAAGTAAATACAGAGCAAAACTCCTCGTCACTTAAAATGCCCAAAGAAAGCTATAGGCCTTTCTCCTCTTTTCTGTTAGACAATAATATTATTACCGTTAAAAAGGAAAATGGCGACTCCATGACAGTCAGCATAGAGTCTTTTGACGCCGATTGTCCGGATGACAACTGTAAAAGCGATTGGCAGTTGAACTTGTCGCCCGAAATCACTTCTTTCTTAAATAGCGACGGACAGATTAAGCTTGTTTTTGTCCAACCCAAACTAATAAATTAGACAGCACTTACATACTTCAATATTGTTCGACCCCGATAATTCGGGGTGGAGAACTACATTAAGGTAGCTTCTCGACTTCGTTGCACTTCGCTCGAAGAGTAATACAAGCCACACTTTGCGGTCTCAATTACGTAAGTGCTGTGGATTATAAATAAGTCTGAGGTTTTGTAGATAAATAATTGCACAGAATCTGTCCTGAATTCTTCCATTTCATGGCGGATTCTTTTGATATAAAGCGCCAATGCCAAGGCTCATAAATGTAGCCGGTTATACTGGTTCCTCCATTGGGATAACTTAAAGCGAATCCGTACTTATAGGCATTATTAAATAGCCACTTGCCTTCGTTGGTCGAGAATCTTTAATAAAGTCTTGCCGAAATTTCCCATATAGGTATTATAACAAACAATAGCTCAAATAAAATAAAACTGATTTACTAAAAAAAAAGAAGATATATAATTACTGTTAGGAGGGTTATTTATTTATGTGCAAATACATGCCAAAAGATAGCTTTAATAAAGAAGAAGTAACTATCGCTTATTTTTCCATGGAGATAGGTCTTGCAAATAGTATGACCACTTACAGCGGCGGCTTGGGGATACTAGCGGGAGATACAATAAAATCATGTTCGGATTTAAATATACCGCTTGTCGGTGTTAGTCTTCTAAATCAAGAAGGCTATTTTAAACAGGTTATTGACGCCGAAGGCAATCAAATCGAAGAGCCGGATCCGTGGGAACCCAAAGACCACGCCGAGCTTCAACCGGAAATTGTTTCGATTTGGATACAGGATAAAGAAGTAAAAGTAAGGGCCTACAAAAGAGAAGTTAAAGGCGTTGCCGGATATTCTATTCCAGTCTATTTTTTAGATACTGATTTTGAGGGCAACGAGGAACAGCATCGGTCACTAACTAGGCATCTTTATGGCGGCGATCAGCTTTACCGGCTTGCCCAGGAGATTGTTTTAGGCATCGGCGGTTTCAGAATGCTTCAAGCCCTAGGCTTTAAAAATATCAATAAATACCACCTGAATGAAGGTCATGCCAGCTTTATAATATTGGAGTTACTTTCTAAAACGGCTACCGATTCCGATTTGGGTTGGCAGTTCGATCCGGAACTGGTTAAAAAAATGTGTGTTTTTACTACTCACACACCGGTTGCGGCCGGGCACGATCATTTCCCTTTTGAGACCGTCAAATCCTTTTTGGGGGCTTATTTTCCTTACAATATGGTTGAGGGCGCCGTCAGAGATGGCCAGTTAAATTTGACCCGAATGGCACTTTTATATTCCGGCTATGTAAATGGCGTCGCCAAAAAACACGGTCAAATTACACGCGACATGTTTGGCGATAGCGAAATTGATCATATAACTAACGGGGTTCATTCAGTCACGTGGACGTGCAAGTCATTTAAAATGATTTTTGATAAATATATTCCCGGTTGGAGGGAGGATCCTTTCACCTTAAGATCGGCTTGGGGTATTCCTTCAGAGGAAGTATGGGAAGCTCATATGGAAGCCAAAAGAAAGCTGATCGCCATTATTAACGAAAAAAATGAAGGATTTTCGGAAGACGTTTTTACCATCGGTTTTGCCAGACGTTTTACCCAATATAAAAGGCCCAATTTTATTTTCAGGGACGAGAAAGCGCTAAAGGAAGTAATAAGCAGAAATGGTAAAATTCAGGTTGTTTTTGCCGGCAAAGCTCATCCTAAAGATTTTCAGGGCAAAGACATTTTAAAAGAAGTTTTTGATATTGCAAAAGACCCAAAATATAAAGTAAACGTGGCATTTTTAGAGAACTACGACATGGAGCTAGCCGGATATTTAACTTCCGGAGTCGATATTTGGTTAAATAATCCGCAAAGGCCTATGGAAGCTTCCGGAACATCCGGCATGAAAGCAGCACATAATGGCGTGCCAAGCCTGTCAATTTTAGACGGCTGGTGGATTGAGGGTCATATTGAGGGCGTTACCGGTTGGGCTATTGGAGAGGAAAAATACAGGTGCAACGATGAACTGGCTGAGAAACGCGAACTGCAGGATTTCTATAAAAAGTTAGCAATGATTGTAAAATATTATTACAAAGACCGAAAATCTTGGATAAAAATTATGAAAGATGCAATCTCTATAAATGCCTCTTTCTTTAACACGCACCGAATGGTTCATCAATATGTTCTAAACGCCTATTTTAAATCAGGAAATTTCACCGAAAATCCGGTAGAAAATGGTGTAGAAGCGGCCAATACGCAGTAATCAGTAACCGGGAAACAAAAAAAGCATTACTCCCTCTCCATTTATCTCGTCATTCCCGTCATTGACTCCGAAGTCGCTCACTTCGTGGCGACTCAGTGGAACCAGACTCGAGGAGCGAAGGCGGGTCGTACGACTCGTCCAGACGGATCCGTAGGAATACGAGAATCCAGTCAGAAGAATGTCAAATTACAAATTATCAGCCCGAGGCTGATGGGCCTTGGGCCCACAAATGTCAAATGCCAAATAAAGCACTAAATTCTAATGTCCAAATACTAAACAAATTCTAAATTCAAAATACAAAAAATACACGTATTTCGCACTTTATTATTGTTCGACTCCTCGAAGAGGGTGGAGAACCCTTCGATAAGCTCAGGACAGGATTGAAGCTTCGTACTTCAGGGCTCCGTTTCACTTCGCTCGTCATACGACCCGTCTGGGAAGAATAATTACAAGTGATTAATGCTAAGTGCTAAATACGTGAAGTATAATAATTAATTTCAAATTTAGGTATCTTTGTTTGAAAATTGACTGAAAATTACTCAGTCCGTTAAAAAGCTATTCATAATTTAAATTATTGGATATAATTTTTATATATGCGAAGGTAAAAAACATCATTTCTTAATAAGGAAACATTATAGCTCTTTAAATAAGAGTGAGTTTTATAATAAATACTTAGAAGTTCAGGCCTTGGCTATTCCGTTTTTTTGCCGGAAGCTGTTGGAACAGTTCTTACTCTCATTCTTCAATTATAAATGCAAAAAAAGAGAAATATATTAGTTTTAGTGTCCCTGAAAGCTTACATTTAAGCTCAAATGAGCTCAAAAAAGTAAGGATGTCCTAAGTCAGGAGAATATATTCTGTTAACAATATTAAGACGATCGTCCAATATCTGTTAACAGTGTTTTTATGTCATATTTGGGATAGC
>MNYC01000050.1 GCA_001872945.1 bacterium CG2_30_37_16 | reverse complement strand
CCAACATGCCATGCTAGAATATTAAAACCTTTCCATTTGCAGATAACCTTGAATATTCTCTTTAACTCTTGTTTAATGAAGACATCAGCTAAGACTTTGCCCCGATACTTGGATGTCCAAACCAAGTGGTATTGGCAAAGATATGTGCAATGATTAAGCTGGTACAATCTTCCGTTACTCAAACAAAATCACCTCCTTTCTATATTGGGGTGATTTTATTATACGTATTAACTGCTACGCTTTAAAACGCACACACCAGCTAAAAGCTGGTGGTTTTTAAGGGTAATAAAAAGTAGCTGTTTTAGCCACACAAAATCGATCATTAAGCCGAGATTGCCACAGTCGCTTCGCTCCTTCGCAATGACGTAAGAGAAAAGCCCCTTTCGAGGCTTTTTTGTTTATTGTTTATTGTTTTTTGCTAACTGTTATCTGGTTTATCCTGAGCGAAGTCGAAGAATTACTGTTAGCTTACTTCCCCGTTGTTCTTTTTCCAATTATTTCTTCCATGATGTGTTTTGGAACTTCTGCGTAATGGTCAAATTCCATGGTAGATGCAGCGCGTCCTTGCGACATTGATCGAAGCGTGGTTGCGTAACCAAACATTTCGGAAAGCGGAACAAGGGCATCAACAATTTTAACACCGGCCCTTTCGTCCATTTTCTGAATTCGTCCCCTTTTAGAGTTTAAGTCGCCCATTATATCACCCATGAAATCTTCCGGGGTTGTAACTTCCACCTTCATAATTGGTTCTAAAATGACCGGATCGGCCTGTTTAACGCCGGCTTGCAGGGCCATGGAGCCGGCAATTTTAAAGGCCATTTCGGACGAATCAACCTCATGATAAGAACCGTCATATAGAGTAACCTTAATATCTACTACCGGATATCCGGCAACAACGCCGTTAGTCGTCGCTTCCTTAACGCCCTGTTCTATTGGGTTAATGTATTCTCTGGGAATAACGCCGCCAACGATTTTATTTATAAATTCAAAGCCCTTTCCGGATTCATTCGGCTCCAGCTCTAACCAACAATGACCATACTGACCGCGTCCACCGGATTGTCTAATGAATTTGCCTTCAATTTTAATTGATTTTCGGATGGTTTCTTTGTAAGCAACCTGAGGTTTACCAACATTAGCTTCAACCTTAAACTCTCTTTTCATTCGATCGACGATAATTTCTAGATGAAGTTCGCCCATACCTTCGATAATAGTCTGAGCAACTTCTTCATCGGTTCTTACTCTAAAAGTTGGATCTTCTTCGGCAAGCCTTGACAAAGCAACGCCCATTTTTTCCTGATCGGCTTTAGTTTTTGGCTCAATTGCAATAGAAATAACCGGTTCCGGAAAAATAATTTTTTCTAAAATTATCGGTTTCTCAATATCGCAGAGCGTATCACCGGTTGTAGTTTTTTTAAGACCGACAGCCGCTGCAATTTCTCCGGCATAAACTTCCGGAACATCTTCCCTGTGATTTGCATGCATTCGAAGGATTCGGCCGATTCTTTCCTTCTGTCCGGTTGAAGAGTTTAAAACATATGAACCGGATTTTAAGATTCCTGAGTAAATTCTAAAAAAAGCAAGCTTGCCAACAAAAGGATCTGCGGCAATCTTAAAGGCAAGCGCCGAGAAAGGTTCAGAGTCAGAGGATTTTCTTTCTATTTCTTCTCCGGTTTTTGGATGAGTGCCCTTTACCGGTGGAACGTCTAGCGGGTTTGGTAAATAATCGTTAACTGCATTGAGCAAGGTTTGAACAATAACACCTCTCCCATCACCGCCTAATATTAAATAAAAATCACCCCTAAGGACCGATTTTCGAATTGCTAGTTTAAATTCCTCCGCAGTAATTTCTTCACCACCCAGATATTTTTCCAACAACTTGTCATCTACCTCAATGGCTTTTTCTAAAAGTTCATGACGATATTTCTCAACTTTTTCCTTCATATCAGCCGGAATTTCTTCTTCTTTTAAGGCTTTATCCGTATAATCTTTGTATGTATAAGCTTTAAGCTCAACCAAATCGACAACTCCCCTCATTTGCTGCTCCGAGCCAATTGGCAGCTGAAGCGGAAAGGCGTTAGCGGAAAGCCTTTCTTTGATGGAATCCAAAGATTTATAAAAATCCCCGCCGGTTTGATTGATTTTATTTATAAAACAGATTCGCGGGACTTGATATTTATCAGCCTGATGCCAGACAGTTTCAGATTGAGGCTCAACGCCCATTTTCCCGTCAAAAATGACAACAGCGCCATCTAGTACACGAAGAGACCGTTCAACTTCAACGGTGAAATCGACGTGTCCGGGAGTATCGATAATATTAATCCTTTTGCCTTGCCAAAAACAAGTAGTAGCAGCAGAAGTAATGGTGATTCCCCGCTCTCGCTCCTGTTCCATCCAGTCCATAGTAGCTTGACCTTCATGAACTTCACCGATTTTATGAACTATACCGGTAGTATATAAAATACCCTCAGTAACTGTGGTTTTACCGGCATCGATATGAGCAATAATGCCTATATTTCGTGTGTTGTCTAAAGAATATTCTCGAACCATTTTTCTCCTTAATTTTGGAATTTTTATTTTGTTTTTTGTAAATGCAAAGGTCAAAAATCAAAAGTCAAAATGATAAAGTTTAATTCAAAATGCCTTTAATTTTACATTTTTCTATATCATTTTGATATTTGCATTTTGATATATGATTTATTATTAATATCGTGCTAAGTGTGCGAAGGCCCGATTTGCTTCTGCCATCTTATGAGTATCTTCTTTTCTCTTCATGGCCACACCCGTACCGTTGTATGCGTCTAATAATTCAGCAGCTAAAGCTTTATCAAAAGACATACCTTTTCTGGCTCTTGCTGCAGTTAGAATCCATTTTGTTGCAAGCGCTAATTTTCTGTTTCCCCTTACTTCTATTGGAACCTGATAATTGGCGCCGCCAATTCTTCGGGATTTTACTTCCAAAACCGGAGAAACATTTTTAATAGCTTGTTCAAAAACATCCAATGGTTTTTTCTTGGTTTTTTCAGCTAAAATATCCAAGGCTTTATAAAGCAACTTAAAAGCCAATGTTTTCTTACCGTCCCACATCATTTTCTGGGTAAATTTGGTAACCAAAATACTGTTATATTTTAGGTCTGGTTCAATATCTCTTTTTTCTACTTTTCTAGGATCTCGCGGCATTTTTTCTCCCTATAAATTAACTTCCTCTTTCTCCCTCTCCCTCAGGGAGAGGGCAGGGGGTGAGGGGTTTTACGCTTTCTTGGCTCCGTATTTTGATCGACCCTGTTTGCGGTTAGCAACTCCGGAGGTATCAAAAGAACCTCGAACAATATGATATCTTACGCCCGGCAAGTCTTTAACTCGTCCGCCTCTTATTAAGACAACTGAGTGCTCTTGCAAATTATGACCGATTCCGGGAATATAAGCGGTAACTTCCATCTGATTGGTTAGTCTAACTCTTGCGATTTTTCGCAGTGCTGAGTTAGGTTTTTTAGGTGTGGTAGTTGATACCTTAAGACACACTCCCCTTTTAAACGGCGAATTTACTGAACTTGACCGGTTTTTTAAGGCATTAACTGATTTGCCCAGTACCGGAGTTTTGGATTTTTTAACCACTTTTCTTCTTGGTTTTCGGACTAACTGTGAAATTGTGGGCATATTTGCTCCTTACATAAATTTTTTACTAAAAAATTATAACACGTTTTTTTGCCGCAGTCAAAGATATTGACTACAACAATGTCAAATTACAAATGTCAAATGTCAAATCAATTTTCAATGACAAGTATCCATGCATTAAGTTTTGACATTTAGACATTTGATATTTATTTGTCATTTGTAATTTGATATTTGACATTTATCTAATACTTCTTGTGTCTGAAACCTGTGCCGACCGGAATTAACTTACCTATAATAACGTTTTCTTTAAGGCCCCTAAGCTCGTCAACTTTTCCTCTGGTAGCCGCTTCAATCAAAATTCTTGATGTTTCCTGGAACGAAGCAGCGGATAAGAATGAATCGGTTGACAAAGAAACTTTGGTAATAGATAAGAGTAATTTTAATGCCTCAGCTTCTTTACCACCGGCAGCTTTTGCGGCTCTATTTTCCTTTTCAAACAGATATTTTGACACGATTTGACCGGAAGTGAGAGATGTATCTCCACCGTCTTCTATTTGATATCTGGAGAACATCTGTTTAACAATGATTTCTATGTGGCGATCGTTGATAGACTGGCCTTGCGAGGAGTAAATTTGTTTTACTTCGGCAATTACATATTCCTGAATTGCTCTTTCTCCAAGAAGTCTTAGGGCAGTTTGCAAGTTCCAAGAACCTTCAGTTAGCTGTTGACCCTTTTCTACGCTCTCACCATCTTCAACTCGCATTGTGGTTTGAAGTAGAACTTCATATTCTTTAACTTCTGCGTCTCTAGCAATATAAAGCTTGTCGCCATCAATTCGGACTCTTCCAGCATTTTTGGGCTTCACAGCCTTTTTGCCGTTTTTCGTGAAAAGAACGGTAGTTGGCGTTACCCTATCGCCGGTTTTCACTTCGACAATCATATCCTTAATATTAAATTCGTCTTCTTCGATCACATTGGAAATAATTCTAATGGTTTTTCGAGTTTCACCTTCTTTAATTAGAACTTTGCCTTCAAGTTCGGCCAAAATTGCTTCACCCTTAGGATTTCTAGCCTCAAATAATTCTTCAACTCTTGGAAGACCTTGAGTAATATCAAGACCTACCACACCACCAGTATGGAAGGTTCTCATGGTAAGCTGTGTGCCCGGCTCACCGATAGACTGGGCAGCCATAATGCCAACCGCGTCACCAAGCTTAACCAACTCGGCAGTGGCAAGGTTAGTACCATAGCACATTTGGCAGACACCCCATCTGGTTTTACAGTTAAGAACTGACCTAATGTCAATTTTATCAATTTTTGAAATTTCGATTGCTTTTGCGGCTTCTTCGGAAATTAACTGGTTGTCTTTGACTAAAACTTCGCCGGTTTCGGGATCTACCACTTTTTTGGTCACAACCCGTCCCTGAATTCTGTCGGCAAAGCTTTCACCAATAGCCTTCATATCATTTTTAGAAACCGTGATTCCGGTTTTATCTTTACAATCATTTTCGGTAATAATGACGTCTTGGGCAACGTCAACCAACCTTCTAGTTAAGTAACCTGAGTCGGAAGTTCTAAGCGCCATGTCAGACAAACCTTTTCTGGCACCGTGAGTTGAAATGAAGTACTCAAGCACGGTTAAGCCCTCTTTGTAGTTTGATCTAACCGGAAGTTCGATAATTGTACCGGTTGGAGATACCACAGAGCCTTTCATACCGGCCATCTGGGTTAACTGTTCAACTTTACCCCTAGCGCCGGAACTAACCATCATGGAAATACTGGTGTAAGGATTTAAGTTGGCTTTAATGTCGTCCTGAATTTTGTTCTTAACTTTTTCCCATAATTCCACTGCTTTCTCATATTTTTCTTTTTCGGTAATTAAGCCACGAGCAAACTGCTTATCAATTTCGATAATTTTATTTTCGGCATCGTCTAAGATTTTCTTTTTCCTTGGCGGTGTTTCAATATCCGTTACTGCCATTGATAAACCGGAAATAGTAGCGTACTCAAAACCTAAGTCTTTAATATCATCAACCAGTTTTGCGGTCGCTTCTCTTCCAAGCTCTTTATAAGACCTGGCAACTATTTTACCTAATTTTTTAGAATCTAGGGTTTCGTTTGAAAACTGAAGCTCTCTGGGTAGAATTTTATTGAATATTACCCTACCAACAGTGGTGTCGTAAATTGTACCTTCAAATTTAACTTTAATCTTTTCATTTAAGGTAACTTGACCAAGTTCGTAAGCCATAATTACTTCATCTAACGTAGAAAAACTTCTATCAGTACTAATTTGATCCGGTCTTTCTATTGTTAGGTAATAACAACCCATAACCATGTCTTTGGTTGGCATAACAATCGGTTCACCGGCAGCAGGCTTTAGAAGGTTATTTGAGGAAAGCATGATGTTTCTGGCTTCTTCCTGAGCGGCTCTGGATAACGGAACGTGAATTGCCATTTGGTCGCCGTCGAAGTCAGCGTTAAATGCTGAAGTAACAAGCGGATGGATTTTTATGGCTTTTCCTTCAATTAGAACTGGCTGGAAAGCCTGAATACCAAGACGGTGAAGAGTTGGAGCACGGTTTAACAGAACATGTTTTTCTTTGATAACTTCTTCTAGTCCGTCCCAAACTTCCGTTCGGCTTTTTTCTATCATTCTGGAAGCGCTTTTTACGTTATGAGCGTAACCTTCCGCAATTAATCTGGAAATGACAAACGGCTTAAAGAGTTCCAAGGCCATTATTTTCGGAATACCGCATTGATGGAGTCTCAGTTCCGAACCGCAGACAATTACCGATCTTCCGGAATAATCTACTCTTTTACCAAGCAGGTTCTGCCTGAATCGTCCTTGTTTTCCTTTAAGCATGTCTGCTAAAGATCTTAATTTTCTTCTGGCGCCGGAAGATGCTACTGCTTTTTCTCTCCTTGCAGAATTGTCAATTAAAGCATCAACAGCTTCTTGAAGCATTCTTTTTTCGTTTCGACAAATGATATCCGGAGCGTCCATTTCTATAAGTTTTCGAAGACGATTATTTCTGTTTATGACTCTTCTATAAAGATCGTTTAAATCTGAAGTGGCAAAACGACCGCCATCAAGCTGAACCATTGGTCTTAGATCCGGCGGAATAACCGGCAAAATGGACATAATCATCCATTGCGGTTTGATACCGGCTGCGTGCATACCTTCTAGAAGTTTTAATCTTCTTAAAGCTTTCTTTTTTCGTTGACCCTGAGTATTTTCAACTTCTTCTTTTAAAGCTGGGATGGATTTTTCTAAGTCAATTCCTTTTAGAAGTTCTAAAATTGCCTCAGCACCCATACCGGCAGTAAAAACTTCGCCGTGTTTCATAGCTAGTTCACGATATTTAGTCTCGTTTAATAGTTGACCCGGAGCAATAGATTCAAGATCTGTCTTAGCGTTATCTCTAATAGACTGTAAATTTGTACCTTGAGTTGCAAGGAGATCTTCGGTTTTATCTTCGGCAGTTTTGGCTAATTCTTCTTTTTTAGATTTAAATTCTTCTTCCAAGGAGGCCAAAGCCCTATATTTTGCTTCGTCATTAACCTTGGTAATTACATAAGTTGCAAAATAGACAATTTTTCCTAGATCTTTAACACCGATGTCTAAAGCGGTACCAATTGAAGACGGCACGCCCCTTAAAAACCAAATGTGAGTTACGGGAACAGCAAGCTTAATATGGCCCAGTCTCTCGCGTCTAACAATAGACCTTGTAACTTCTACGCCGCATTTATCGCAAATAATTCCCTTGTATCTAATTCTTTTATACTTGCCGCAATAACATTCCCAATCTTTAGTCGGACCAAAAATTCTTTCGCAGAATAGTCCGTCTTTTTCCGGTTTTTGGGTACGATAATTAATGGTTTCCGGTTTGGTAACTTCTCCATGCGACCAATCCAAAATTTCCTCTGGAGATGCAATAGCTAGGCGGACAGAGTCGAATATTTGTTTATCCATTATAGTACCTCCTCTTCTTTTTCATCGAAGGACTCTTCTTCTTCTGAAGCATCCTCATTTAAAGCTTCAAATTCATCAATTTCATGAGAATCTGAAGTATCAATAATAGCTAAGTCCTCAATTTCTGTTGAATCGGCCTCTAATAAAGTTGGACTTTCAATAGATTCAGCATCCGCTTCATAATTTTCTTCAATCATCTTATCGGCTATAACTTGTTTATTTTTTTCTGAATCGATTAATTCTACTGACAAACCAAGTGATTGAAGTTCTTTAACCAAGACGTTAAATGATTCCGGCACTCTTGGCTCTTTAATTTCTTCGCCCTTAATAATGGCTTCGTAAGCTTTAGACCGGCCAATAACGTCATCTGATTTAATGGTTAAAATTTCTTGTAAGGTATGAGCTGCGCCATATGCCTCAAGCGCCCAAACTTCCATTTCACCAAATCTCTGGCCACCCATTTGCGCCTTACCGCCCAGTGGCTGTTGTGTAACCATGGCGTATGGACCAATTGATCTGGCGTGCATTTTATCTTCAACAAGGTGAGCAAGTTTTAAGATGTATTTCATACCGACAGTGATTTGTTCTTTAAATGTTTCACCGGTTCGGCCGTCGTATAAAGTAACCTTACCATTTTCCGGAAGTCCGGCTTCTTTTAAGTATCCTTGAATATCTGCTAGGGTTGCGCCCTCAAAAACCGGAGTAGCAACTTTGGTACCCATTTTAGAAGCGGCCCATCCAAGATGAGTTTCTAAAATCTGACCCAGATTCATTCTGGAAACAACGCCGAGCGGAGACAAAATTACGTCAATTGGAGTTCCATCTTCTAAATACGGCATGTCCGCTTCCGGTAAAATTTTAGAAATAACACCTTTATCTCCGTGTCTTCCTGACATTTTGTCGCCAACGGAAATTTTCCTCATTTGTGCAATGCAGATTTCGATTCTTTTTATTACGCCGGCCGGAAGCTCGTCGCCTTTATCTCTGGTAAATATCGTGATACCAATAACTTTACCGTGTTCACCGGTAGGAAGTTTTAGTGAAGTATCTTTTACGTCTCTGGCTTTTTCACCGAAAATTGCTCTAAGAAGTCTTTCTTCGGCGGTTAGTTCGGTTTCACCTTTTGGCGTAATTTTTCCGACTAAGATGTCGCCGGAAGCAACCTGAGCACCTATTCTAACGATACCATCTTCATCAAGGTCTCTTAAGGCTTCGTCGCCCACATTTGGAATGTCTCTGGTTATTACTTCGGATCCAAGTTTGGTATCTCGAACGTCAATTGAAAACTTTTCGATATGGATTGAGGAAAACACATCATCTCTGACTAATCTTTCGGAGATAATAATAGCATCTTCATAGTTGGCTCCACCCCAGGACATATAAGCTACAAGTACGTTTCGTCCAAGAGCAAGTTCACCATTTTGGATGGCCGGACCATCGGCGAGTAATTGTCCTTTTTTAACAAGGTCACCTTTTTCCACAACCACTCTTTGATTTATGGAAGTGTCTTGGTTTGAACCAACAAATTTGTTTAAAATATATGTTTTTTCGTCGCCGTTATAATCTACGATAATTTCCGAAGCTGATACTGACTTAACTACGCCTTCTTTCTTGGCGTATAAGGTATGGCCGGAGTCTCTGGCGATTCTCTCTTCCACGCCGGTACCAACAATTGGAGATTCAGGTCTGACCAATGCTACAGCCTGACGTTGCATGTTTGCGCCCATCAAAGCTCTGGTTGCATCATTATGCTCTAGAAATGGAATTAGCGAAGTGGCAACAGATACAATCTGTTTTGCCGATACATCTACAAAATCGACATTATAAGCAAATTCTTCGTCTGCCTCACCCATACGTCTTACTGAAACACGGTCTTCTAATATATAGCCATTTTCGTCAATTTTGGTTGTGGCCTGAGCAATGATATGTTTTTCTTCGTCATATGCATCAAGATAAGTAATTTCTTTTGCAACAATCGGCTTAATTTTAATAGTCTTTTTATCTAGTTTGGCAATTTTCTTGGCCTGAGCCTCAGCTATTACTTCCCCGATCTTTATAATGCCTTCAATATTTTCTCTAATAATTTTGCCAACTAAATCGGATTCCTTATTTGAAACCTCGGTAGCCACTTTCCTATAAGGAGACACTATAAAGCCATATTCGTTAACTTTTCCGTAAGAAGCAAGGGAGTTAACCAGTCCGATGTTTGGTCCTTCCGGAGTTTCAATTGGACAAATTCGGCCATAGTGAGTTCTGTGTACGTCACGAACCTCAAAGCCCGCTCTTTCTCTGGATAGTCCCCCGGGACCCATTGCCGACAAACGTCTTTTATGAACGATTTCGGATAAAGGATTGATCTGATCCATAAACTGGGAAAGCTGAGAGGAAGCAAAAAATTCTCGGAGTGCCGCAATTACCGGTCGGTTATTAATTAGCTGTGCCGGCGTTACTGTACTTGGATCAATAATAGACATTCTGTCCTTAATAATTCTTTCCATTCGCAGAAGTCCAACTCTAAATCTTTGCTGAATAAGTTCGCCAACTGACCGAAGTCTTCTGTTGCCCAAATGGTCAATGTCGTCTGCCTTGCCGATACCATTATTAAGCCTTATGATTTCTTTTATAATTTCTACTAGGTCTTCAGGTCTTAAAATTAAATTTTCTATAGTATTTGGGACGTCTAAGCCTAATCTTTTATTTATTTTGTATCGGCCAACATGCGACATGTCATAACGTTTAAAATCTAAGAACATGGCGTCAATTAAACTTTTAGCATTTTCAACGGTCGCAAGATCGCCCGGCCTTATTCTTCTATAAACTTCAACATAAGCCTCAGAATTATTTTTAGAAAGATCCTTATCTATAGTAGTCTGAATGTAATCTTTTTCTTTATTGGTATTTACGTCAGCAAAAACTTTTTTCAGTTCTTCATCGGACGAATAACCAAAAGCTCTAAGGAGGGTTGTAATTGGAATCTTTCTTTTTCGGTCAATTTTAACCGAAATTACATTTTGAGGACTAACTTCTATTTCTAGCCAAGCTCCTCTGTTTGGAATAACTTTGGCGCCAAAATATTCGTCTCCGCCAATAAATTCCGATTTAAAGAACACACCCGGAGATCTGGTTAGCTGAGTAACGACTACCCTTTCCACACCGTTAATAACAAACGAACCCCTGTCGGTCATTAGAGGGAAATCGCCAAGATAGATTTCTTGTTCCTTTGTTTTGCCGGTTATCCTGTTTTTTAATTCCGCTTTAACCTTTAAAGAGGCTTCATAGGTTGCGTTTTTTTCCTTTGCTTGTCTTTCGGTGTACTTTGGCTCTTCCAAATAGTAATCACCAAACTTAAGTTCGAGAGCTTTACCAGTAAAATCCTCAATAGGATTTACTTCATCAAGTAACTCTCTTAAGCCAGCTTTTAGAAACCAATCATAGGAATCTTGTTGAATCTCAATTAAGTTCGGCAACGCCAAAACTTCCTGAGACTTTCCTAGATACTTCCGTTGTGAGCTGGCCCCAAGAGAAAGAGAGGTCTTTTTTGACATAAAAAATGGGCTCCTTCTTAAAAAGGCTTAATTATATTTCAATTTTTTTACTTAATTTGAATATTTTTAAAATAGAACATTGCTAATCTAAAAAAGACACTATCAAAAATAATGCCTCTTGTCAAGATTTTTTGACCAAAAGATAACAATTATTTGGCATTTTGCATCTAATCAAACTCTAATTCTCTCGTCCCCTATTAAATTTTGTATAGTCCTTAAACATATTTTATTACGAATAACAACAAAAACAAGTGCTAAATAATGTGCTTTCTCTTCCTGAAATACATTAAAAGCGTTAAAAAGCTACTTACTAAAAAGACTGTGGATAACAAAAGAACGAGGTTTAATTTATTGTCAAGAATAAGAGCAATTTTACCCTTGCTGTCCGCAAAAACCGCATAGTCCGTTAGATGATTGGTTCTGGTAGTAACTAGGAGTTTATCCTGATTTGAAGTTTGGTTTAAAAGATCGTTGTTTTTCCATTTACTATCCACTTGCCCTGAGCTTGTCGAAGAGTTGGTATCATAGTAGAAGATGTTTTGAGATCCGGGCTGAATTTTGTCCGAATCATTATATTTAAAAGAGAGTGTA
>MNYC01000042.1 GCA_001872945.1 bacterium CG2_30_37_16 | reverse complement strand
CCTCAAGGGTAAATCATCAGCTTGGATAAAAAAGAAAACTACCCAATTCCCCAAAGGTTCCTTTTGGGCCAGAGGCTACTTTGTTGCCACAATAGGAATCAATGAGTATGCTATCAAAAAATACATTGAGAATCAAAAACACAATCAAGTAGAACTAGAGCAACCCCAATTTAAGTTCTAGCAGGCATAGGCCTGCATGATAAATACCGCCGGCATTACGCCGGCGGTAGATTATTAGAAATTAAAAAATTTGTTATCATAAACTTGGTGATAAAAGTATAGCATATTCTTATGCTATCAAAAGTAGGATACTATGGCAACAATTGGGGAAAACATAGAAAGGTTAAGAGCCAAGCAAGAACTAAGTCAAGATGACTTAGCGCGGAAAGCCGAGCCTAAATACTCCACTCTCGCCAAAATTGAGGGCGATTTTGTAAAGAAACCTGGCGTTCAACTAATGGCTAAAATTGCCAAAGCCCTCGGCGTTTCCATTGAGGATTTATTGAAATAATTATGGACCAAATTTCCAAAAACATAATTGAATTTACGAAGGAATTGATTGCAATTCCCTCTCAAAGTGGGATTGATTCTGAAATCGCAATCGCAAAAGCGGTTTTTAATAAATTGAAAAGTTTTGGTTTCAATCCTGAAATTATCGGAGTTGAGAATCACCCGTCTGTAGTTTGTAGTATCCAAAAGAAAAAAACTCGCAAAACAATTTGGTTTGAAAGTTGCTTAGACACTGTTCCGGTTGGCGATTTATCTAAATGGGAATATCCACCATTTGAAGGAAAAATAGTTGGAAACAAATTGTATAGTAGAGGCGCAAACGATTCCAAGATTGCGATTGCGATTTTTTGTTATCTCACAAAGGAATTAGCAGAAGACAAAAATTTCAAAAGTTCAATTTTTCTTGGTTTCGACGCCAATGAACAAAGTGGCGAATATTCAGGCATAAGAGATATTGTAAAAATCAAGAAACCAAGGGCAGATATTTGTATTTTGGGGTATCAGGGCATAAATGAAATTTCTATTGGAATGAGAGGGTGGTTAAGATTAAAAATTATAGCAAAAGGAGAATCCGCTCACACAGGAAGCAAAAGTAAAAGAGGTAATAACGCTATTCACCAAATGGCAGAAATTATTACAACATTGAGGAGATTAAATCTTGAAGGCAAAAGAGAACCGTTTTTTGAATATGGATCTAATTTTAATGTTTCTCTTATAAAGGGTGGCGTTTCAATAAATATTGTTCCTGATGAATGTGAAATAAGCATTGATATAAGATTTTTGCCATCACAAAATAAACAAGAGATTATTGATAAAATAGACGAATCACTGAAAGAACTAAAAAATAAAAACCCCGATATTAATTACGCAATAGAATTTTTACGATGTGAACCTCCGTTTTTAACCAATTCTGATGATAAATTTGTAAAATTACTTCAGAAAATTGCACAAGATAAACTAAAAACAAAAATTCCGCTAGTTACAAGTGGGGCAGGAAGTGTTGGAAGCGTTATTACTGAATTGGGAATACCAATTATAAATAGTTTCGGTTGTGAGAGAGACAATGGACATGCCCCGAATGAATGGGTTAACATTGAAAGCATTCCAAAAGTTTTTGAAATTTATAAAGAAAGCTTGAAAGAATTTGCCGCCAAAGAGTAAAATTGTTAGAATTTTACTTGCGGGCTATTTGCCCGCGAAAAACTTGAAATTGTCCTTTTCGCTTCTGCTTCAAGGCGAGGCGAGCGGAAGGGGGGTTGGGGGGGAATTCCGCCCGCCCTACAAATTTTGGGCGAAATCTGTTCGGATATTTTCAAATACACACCGCCAGATAGAAGTTTGGAACCTTTTGAAGAGATTAAGAACGATCAAGAAGGAAGGAAAGACCCCATAGGGGTCTTTTTGGTGTCTTAGGGGTCTGCTCTGACCCCACCCCCACACTAGTTTGGAAACCCTAATTTACCTTCAAAATACTAATACTTTGGAACCTTTTCGCTATCTCTAGTACCAAATAGTTTTTGTTCTGTGATATGGCTTATCATCCGATAATTTCTTTTGTCCCCTAAACCATAAAATCTTATCAATACTAGCTGCATTTGACTTTGGAAATTTCTTTTTTGCTTCTTTATTTACAAGTTCAATAGCCCAAATACAGTTCGCTCGAATTTCAGTCTCTTCATCGCTTCCCTTTGGAATCTCAATCATACTATCAACTTTGGTTGCAAGTTCGGGTGAATATTCTAAAATACCAAACTTTTTTAGGCCCTGAGGAACCTTATAATCCGCAAATGCAGTAAGCTTGTCTTGGTCTGTCATCTTCCTGGAAAGTAATCCCTTGACCCTAAGCTATGCAGATTGTCAGCCAAGAGTTGGGCTCTTTTATAAAACCCCACTTCTTTTCCGTGATAGTCAACTGCATCATTAAAAAAATCCGGTACCTCTTTGGTCAATAAGCCAACTAGTTTTAGGCAATCATAATCGGCCCTTCCAAGCATTTCTTTAAAGGATCCATTAAATTTCTGCATAGACATTCCCAATGACCTTAAAAGCTGTAAACGCTCCTTGGACAAAGGAATTTCAATATTGCCACCGGCAATTTTATGCCAATCTCGCTTTGACATACTTACTAGATAATCTGGACTTAATAAATTATATACATTCTCAATCGCTTTTTTTACAGCCAGGATTAAACCATGGGCTCCATCAAATTTCTTTCCTTTGATATCCACTTCCCATTTTGGGTCGCCCCAGTAACAAAAGTTGATAGTGTTAAAGACGGTTTTAAAAGCAATCTCATCTTCTTCTGAGTCATTTTCTAAAATCGTTCTTTCTGCTATTTCTAATTTCAAGAAATCTTCTTTACCTAAACTTCTTGCAAAATCAGAAACTGCCTGTTCATTGATCGAGACATGCTTCGAATCATCTATTACCGGTTGTATTGATTTGAGAACTTCTTCCATTTCATTAGTATAACGCAAAATCTCATATTATTGTAAGGATAGTACACGAAGTGGCATCTTTTTATATTGTCCCATTTGAGCACGGAATGAGACACTGAACTCTGTCGATTTCCCGTAAAATCTGATAATATATCTTACGTACTTGAAAGGACGCTAAAGGTTGCAGACCGACGTGTCCCGCCAGTTGAAAAACAAGGTTTTGTTGTAAGCTTCAAATGTCAAACCATGGGAATCGACGCTTTTCACTAATTGCTTATGGAAGATAGCTACTCCCTTCCCACTGTCTCATGATATTCTTCGAGCCCTTCGACTTCGCTCAGGATAAACTACGTGAAACGAAGTAGAGAAGCACGAACTTCAAGCCTGTCCTGAGCTTGCCGAAGGGTTCTCCACCCTCTTCGAGGAGTCGAACAATATATACCATGGTTTAGTGGAAAGGGAGTAACAACTAATTTATAATATACTTATGAATAACAAAAAGAGATTAAACATTCTAATATTTGGTTCCTGCATCGTGATATTAATTGCGGCTTACATTCAATTTACAGGACAGTCCAAAATAAATGCGAGCTGCAGTTATTTAGATCCTATAACTATCGATATCATGGCTTTTCTAGCTGCTCTTTTTCTGGTAATTGATGGAATTAGTGATTTATTTTCTGCTAAAAACTTAGATGCTAAAATTTGGAGAATATACACGAGGACGTTCTTCGGGGTAGCTATCGTTACATTACATATCATACAGTTTATTCATAAATAACTAATCCTGATAACCGAAAATCCGGGCTTTTTCTAGGGCATCTTCTTTGCCTTGTATGTCGCCCGATTTTTGTAAGGCTTCTGCTAACTTCAAATAGGAAAAATAATAGGCCGGGTCAATTTCAATTGCTTTATTAAAACTTTTTATGGAAAAGTCGTTATTATCAGAGGATAACTCAGCGTCCCCTTTAATTAAATAGGCATCTCGGTATTGGGGAAACAATATTAAAGCCTTGTTCGACATATTAATAGCCGCTTTATAATAGTTATTTTGAAGCAGCCAATTGGCGTTTTCCAAATAAAAATTAGCTTGTTTTTGGATATTTACGCTACTTAGTGTAAAAAAGTTCATAACCCTAGCAAATAATGAGTTGTTCTTATATATTTTATTGGATTCAATTGAAAAATTAACGGCTTTATCTAGTTTTCCGTCCAGTAAATATGCCTGAAGCAAATTTTCTCTATGGGATTCATTATCTTCAATTTTGATTAACTTCTCGAATTTAGGAGCGGCTTTATCGACCCTAAATAGTTTTAAATATGAAGTGCCGGACCAATAAATCGCGTCTTTTGATGATAAATTGTCTAGATATTGTATTGCACTTGCGTAGTCTTCTCTTTGAAAGCTGTACATTCCGTGAAGAAGGTTAGTTTTATCATCTTTTTTAATAAACTCCGCCTTTTTAAGGCTAAACAGGCCTTCTTCAAAATTACTGTCATTGAATAATGAAGACGCATTATTGATGTAAAGTTCGCGCCTTGGTTCAAGCATTCGCGGAGCTTTCAATATGAATAGCGATATAGTGCCGGAAAATATGACGATAATTGTTGCGTAAAGAGATATTTGAAGTTTGCTCATAGATTTATTATGACATTTGTAGTGAAATAAGTAAATTTTCTTTTAAATTGTTTCACATGAAACAATATTTTACTGCTTAATTTCCTTAATTTTTGTCTGAAACTTTATTAAGTTAATTTCTTCATCGGAAAAATCATCGTTTTCGATTGTGTAAGTATCTTCCGGGACTAGGTTTTTATTTCGGATTTCGCTGATTATGGCTATAACCGCTTCAAATTTTTTAACGTTTTCATCACTTACCTCTATTTGAAGGTCAGTTGGCCAGTCTTCTACAATTAACATTTTGTCTGAAAGTTCTAAATTCTCCCAAATTTCTTCTGTAACAAACGGCATGAATGGATGGAGGGCTTTTAAAATGTGTTTAAACGTGCTTCTTAGTGTAAAAGTTACGCTATCCTTGCTTATTTCATTATTTAGATAGAATTTAGCACTTTCTATGTAGATAGCGGCAAATTTTGACCAGACAAAATCATAAAGTTCTTCAATTGCTAAATTTAAATTATTAGAGTCAATATTCTTTGTGACATTCTTTAATGTCAAATTTAATTCGTTATTAATCCAGTTATCGGCAAGAGTAAATGTTTCATGTGAAACAATTTGAGCTTCAGTAGTATTCATCTGGATAAATCGGGCTATATTCCATAATTTAGTTACAAAATTCCTGGAACCAATTACCTTTTCCTCCATAAAATTTAGATCATTCCCGGGCGCATTTCCCATAATTAAGCTAAGTCTTAAGGCGTCCGAGCCATATTTATCTATTAAGTCCATTGGGTTTACTACGTTTCCCTTAGACTTGCTCATCTTAGCGCCTTTTTTATCACGGATGAGGCCATGAATATAGACGGTTTTAAATGGTTCTCTTTCTGTCGTATAAAGTCCCATCATAATCATTCTGGCTACCCAGAAGATTAATATATCCCAAGCTGTTTCCATTACATCCGCTGGGTAAAATTCTAGGTAATCTTTACCGTTCGGATATCCTAGCGTTGCATAGGGCCATTGAGCAGACGAAAACCATGTATCGAAAGTATCCGGATCTTGGGTAAGTTTTGTTAAACTACATTTCGGACATTTCTCCGGTACTTTGCCATCGGTTACAATAATTTCTCCGCATTCGCAAAACCATGCCGGAATTCTTATTCCCCAAACAATTTGCCGCGAAATATTCCAGTCTTTTAAATTTTCCATCCAATTGAAGAATATTTTTTCATAGCGCTTGGTGACAAACTTAATGTCTCCGTTTTCCACGGCTTCCATAGCGTTTTTGGCCAAATCATCCACTTTTATAAACCATTGATCGGTAATTAAAGGCTCAATATCACGTCCGCATTTATAGCAAACTGAGGCATTATGGGTAATTTCTTCAACTCTTTCTATTTGCTTAAGCTCTTCTAACTTTTCCAAGACTTTAGTTCTGGCTTCTTTTACTTTTAAGCCTTCAAATTCATTCCCTGCTTCAGCTGTCATTTTGGCAAATTTGTCAATTACTTGGATGGCCGGTAAATTATGTCTCTCGCCTATTTCAAAGTCTAAATTATCGTGTGCCGGCGTAATTTTGACGGCGCCGCTACCAAAACCCATTTCCACCGCTTCGTCCGCGACTATCGGAATTTCCCTATTCAAAATCGGTAAAATAGCAATTTCCCCTATCAAGTTTTTATATCGTGCATCATTTGGATTTACGGCAACTGCTGTGTCGCCAAGCATTGTTTCCGGTCTGGTGGTGGCGACCGTAATAAAGTCTTCCCTGCCTTTTATTTGATATTTTATATACGTGAGGTTGGTTTTTCTTTCAACGTGGTTGATTTCTAGGTCTGAAAAACCGGTCTGATGATACGGGTCCCAGTTTACGATTCGGTTTCCCCTATAAATAAGTCCTTCTTTGTGCATTTTTTTAAATATTTTATAAACGGTTTTAATGATGTCTTTATCTAAAGTAAATTTTTCCCTGCTCCAGTCGCACGAAGATCCAAGTGCCTTAAGCTGGCTGACCATAACTTCCTTGTTGTTTTGGGTGAAATCCCAGATTTGTTTATAAATATCGTCTCGCTCAAAGTCGAACTTGGATTTCCCTTGTTTTTGTAAAACTTTTTCGTAAACAACCCATGTTTCAAATCCGGCGTGGTCGGCACCCGGAAGCCATAACGTTTTTTTACCAAGCATCCGATTGTATCTAATTAAAATATCTTCCACGGCCACCATTAAAGCGTGCCCCAGATGAAGATTGCCGTTAGCGTTTGGCGGCGGCATGATTATGCAATATTCGCCTTTATCTTTGTCATTATTAATTTCAGGTTTAAAATAGCCGCCCTTTTCCCATTTTTGATAGATATCGGTTTCACGATTCAAGTTGAATCTTTTTTCTAAATCAGACATAATTGCTCCTTATACGATTAAATCCTAAATTCTAATATCTAAATACTAAACAAATCCAAAATCATAAATTCTAAACGTTTTGTCCGGATTTTATCGGGATGAGCCTTTGATATTGTTTAGTATTTAGTGCTTAGATATTAGAATTTCAAAGTGCTCCTTATAAATAAAAAAACTTAAGTATTGCTACTTAAGGACTCCGATGTTCTTCGGAGCGGTACCACCTTAATTCGATTTACTATTGTCATTGGAGCGAAGCGTGGCAATCTTCACCAATCGGATGAGATTGCTTCGTCATCCGGCTATCGCCGGATTCCTCGCAATGACACGCAAATCACACTTGATTACTGCTATAACGGGCTTACCCGGCCGGTTCTATTTCTGTTGTGTCATCCCAACTTGCCCGCCCGCCTTGGGAGGGATCTGGGATCCATTCTAATAGATTCCTGCCTTCGCAGGAATGACAAACGGGTTCTTCCGGCAGCTAATCCGGTGACTAGTCGGACTCAAACGCTTTTAAAAATGATTCAATTAATCATCCATTTCAAATTTCCTCTTAGATTATTATAAAAATTAGGAATCCATAATTTTAAGTGTCCATTATAATTTTACCTCGTTATCCAAATTTTTTAGAAATCGTCATAAATATTATCCGCTGGAATCGTCCGTTTTTCCCCAGCCATAGCCTGAATTCAAATAAACATTTCCATGTTTCATGATAGTCTCCTTAAGTTATGTTTATAAGTCATCCATGACCAAATTATAAAACTACTGTGTTGATTTGTCAAATTTATGACAGAAGATAATTTGAGAATTAGATAATTGGATAAATAAAACATTTATTATCTAATCGTCCAGTTATCCAATTATCTCTTTATTAAGTAGATAATTATTGTAGAACTTTCTTTAATATACTTATAGCGAAACTGGCAGTTGTTATAACCTGTCAATTCCTGACGGGAAGGCTGCTAGGGTTAAGGGGTCCACAAAATTTTGATTATAAAAGGCGGCGGCGCCAATCATGGCGGCGTTGTCGGTGCAATATGTTATTTCCGGATAAATAAAACTGCCTTTAAAGTCTAACTTCTCTAGGTCCGTTCTTAGGGTTTCTCTTAAATTTGTATTGGCGGCTACCCCGCCGGCCAGCATTACCGTCTGAATGTCCTTATTCTTCTCCAAATACCATATAACTTTTGTAACCAAACTATCCGAAGCTGCTTGCTGAAATGAAGCGGCGAGGTCCGGAATCTCATCCCTCTTAATCCCCTCTTTAGTAACAGAAAGAACGGCGGTTTTAAGACCGGAAAAACTGAAATTAAAATTACCATTTTTCTTATCTAAAGGCGAAGTCATGGGTCTGGGCAAATTAAATTTAAGTTTGTCACCCTTTAGGGCTATTTCGGTGATTGCCGGACCTCCGGGATAACCTAACCCTAAAAGCTTAGCCACTTTGTCAAAGGCCTCGCCGGCAGCATCATCTTTGGTTTGGCCAATTTTTGTAATATTATGATAATCCTTGATTTCTAAAAGCATAGTATGACCGCCGGATACAGCCAGACAAAGGGCCGGAAAATCCATTATTCCCCTATCAATCCAATTAGCATATATGTGACCGATAAGGTGATTTACGGAAATTAATGGCTTTTTTAAGGACCAAGCAAGAGTTTTGGCCGTTTCAACGCCAATGATTAGCGAGCCTATAAGTCCGGGGCCGGTGGTAACGGCAATAGCATCAACACTCCCCCATCCAATTTTTGCCTCTTTTAAGGCCTTATCTATGGCCGGCAAAATTACTTCAATATGGCTTCTAGCCGCAACTTCCGGCACCACTCCGCCATATTCCTTATGGATGTCAATTTGTGACACAATAATATTAGACAGTACTTCCCTACCGTTCTTGACGACGGCGCACGCAGTTTCATCGCAGCTTGTTTCTATACTTAAAATATTCATCCCCGAAATTATATCCCTTTACGAATGAATTTTAAAGAATTAAAATTAAAAACATGACAGAAGCAGAAGCAATAAAAACCTTTCATGAGTCAAAAAATTTATTCCAGTCAGGTGTTTGGCAAAAATTTCAGGAACCTTTAGGAAGGAAATCCTATCGTTTTTCAATTTTAGGGAACGATATCTTGGTAATTAGATATTCATTGTATCGTAATTGGACTTATCTTTTTGTTCCTAAAGGACCGACGGTAATATCAAATGAGCTTTTGAAGGATTTAACTGAAGAAGTAAGCAAGATTAAAGAAAAAACCGATGTTTTTTTAAGAATGGAGCCGCCTACCGATGACGAAAATGATAAAAAAGCTATAAAACAGAGCGGCTTTAAGCCGGTTACCGACAAATCTCTTCTTTCCCGTCAAATTTCACCAGAAAATACCCTGCTTATAGATCTTGCGCTTTCTGAGGAAGAGATGCTGGCTCAAATGAAGCCAAAGGGCCGGTACAATATTAGGCTTGCTCAAAAAAAAGGCGTGGTTATAAAGACATCTACTGACCCCAAGGATATAAAAACTTACGTCGATCTTTTGCAGGATTTGGAAAGTAGAGGCAAATATTCCGGCCACCCCGAAAGGTATTACTTCAAACAATTCGAGGCTTTATCCGGCGAAAATGCCGGCAAAATCTATATATCATATTTTGATGATAAGCCAATATCGGCGGCAATAATGGGATATGCTGACGGCGTAGCCACGTACTTGCATGGCGCTTCCTCTAATTATCATAGGGAGGTGATGGCGCCATACTTAATTCAGTGGCAAGCTATAATTGACGCAAAAAATAACGGTTTTAAAGTTTATGATTTCTGGGGAATATCGCCGGAAGGGCAAAGTAACCACAGATTATCAAGCGTAACGGATTTTAAACTTAAATTTGGAGGCATTAGAATAGCTGATATCGGTTCATTTGATCTTGTTTTTAACAAAAAAATCTATAGATCCCTAACAATACTAAATAATTTAAAGAAGAAAATTAAGAGATAGCGTAAAATTTACAATAAGTCGGTTTTTGATAATTTAGTTTCTGAATAAATAAGTCCTGAAAATAGGACTAGTTTTATTTTTGGTCGCCATATTTAAAGATTGTATTAGGTTTAAATTGAAGAAGGTTTATATTCAGTGAATAAAGATACTTGGTGATTTGAAAAATGGAAAAATGTTGATAAATAAGGTGGATTGTTTTGTAAAATGGGATATTCTGTTTTTCAAATAACTTTCTTTTCCACTTTTGGCAGCAAAAGTGGAGCAAAACTGCCGACACGCTACAAAATCGGATTAGCACATAAGGCTCGTTCACTCATGAAAAACCTACACGGCTTTTCGTTTTCAACTCAAAGTCGCCCCTATCGGGTAGACGGTTTTCCATGAAATTCATTTCGCCAAGTGCATCTCAATTTTTCCGCTACAGTCGGAAAGAAGAAAGTAAAACGCAACTTGTTTTTCCTCGGCCTCCGCTCTTCGAGTCTGAGCGACGAGGTCGCTAGACCTCAGAGTCAAAGACAGGAATAGATGAGCATCAACTGAACGCACTTCTCAAAAAGTTGTGTTTGAGCAGGTTACGACGAGTTCGACTTTTTGAGAGTAAGAGAAGGCAGATGCGATTCTATGACGAGGACCAGTCGAAAGTTTTGGTTCTTTCCAAAAAGAACAAAAATTAATTAAGAATTTTATGGATTCCGGATCACTTGATTGTATTTTCTAAAGGAATGTCCAGAATGACGACAAGGGAGGAATTATAAGCTCTAATGATCCATGGTTATTAATTATTTTCTGCCTATAGATAACATTTGCTATTTCTGCTAGAATCTAAAGAAAAAGGAGGTTGTATGGACCTGAGTAAAATTATCAAAAGTTATGATATTAGGGGAATATACCCGGAACAGCTTAATGAAGAAGCGGCGGAAGAAATTGCCAAAAGGCTATGTACATACTTTGCTCCAAAAAAAATAGTGATCGGTAGAGATGCCCGACTTAATTCAGAAAAATTAAAAGATGCTTTTATAAAGGGAGCGTTGGAATCCGGTGTGGATGTTACCGATGTGGGACTCGTAACCACTTGCATGCTTTATTTTGCCGATAATCTGTTGAATGCAGATTTTGGCATCATGATTACGGCTTCTCATAACCCCATAAATTATGGTGGAATCAAGATCAACAGTGCCAAAAATGGCCCAATATATAAAGAGAGTGGCATCGATAAATTGCTTGAAGCACCGAAAGAATATACTAAAGGCGTAGGAAAACTGGAAGAAAAAGACATCAAGGAAGACTATTTAAGGGTGATAAGTAGGCATTTCGAAGGCGTTTCGGGCAAATTTGTTTTAGATACGATGCATGGGGCAACCAGCGTAATTGTTAAACAAGTCTTTAATAGAACGGGAATCGAACCGATTTTTATATCGGTTGATGCTGATGGAAATTTTCCTGGATATAAAAGTCCAAATCCGACATTGGCTGTTAATCAGAAGCTTATGATGGAAGAACTTAAGAAAAATCCGGATGCTGAACTGGGCTTAATGTGGGACGGAGATGGCGACCGGCTGGTTGTGTTTGATGAAAAAGGTCGTTTTGTGTCTCCAAATTACATTACTTATCTTGTAGCAGAACTCGTTTTACAAGAAAATCCCGGTACCGATATTATTTTAGACGTTAGGACAAGTGTGATGGTGAGGGATAAAATTGAAAGCTTAGGCGGTAAATTTACGGAGGTGATTGCTGGAAATCCTTTTGTAAAGGCAAAGATGAGAGAAGAGAATTCTGTATTTGGCGCGGAAACCACCGGTCATTATATGTTTAAAGAGACCAATTACGCTGAAGACAGCATTATTGCGGCGTCATATTTAATAAAAGCAATCGAAAAAGAGGGCCGGAAATTATCCCAAATAGTAGATGATTTAAACTCAAAATACTTTATAATTACAGAGACTAACTTTGAGGTACCGGACAAAGAAGCCGTTTTTGAAAAAATAAAATCGGAATGTAAGGATTTGCATATGTATTTCTTGGACGGTGTAACTTTAGAAGCTGATGACTGGAGAGCAAACATTAGAGCGTCAAATACAGAACCCCTGATAAGGTTGAATTTAGAAGCGCGGTCCAAGGAAAAATTAGACGAAAAATTTAAAGGAATGGCGGATTTAATAGCATCCATGGGCGGACGGTTGTCAGAACACTAAGACATAAATCAAATATCAAATATTATAAATCAAAATGATAATCAAAAAATAAAAATTCATTCATTTTGAATTAATCTCTATCATTTTGATCTTTGACTTTTGCATTTTGCATTTGCCGAGACAAAGAAAAGGATTTAAAAAGGAAAGTTAGTATCATTAATATCATCTTGACAGTCAGCGAATCATTTAATATCATTAATTAGCACTTGGAGTAGTAGAGTGCTAAAATTAATAATAAATATAGGAGGAAACATGCAGTTAACACCGCTTGCCGATCGGCTTGTTTTAAAAAGAGTTGAGGCAACCCAAAAAACAAAATCAGGAATCGTTCTTCCTGATACGGCTAAAGAAAAACCTGAAGAAGGTGAAGTAGTTGCGGCCGGCAAAGAAGTAAAAGAAGTAAAAGAAGGAGATAAAGTTTTATTCTCCAAATATGCGCCAACCGAAGTAAAGGTCGAAGGCGTGGAATATTTAATTGTAAAAGAAGAAGACGTTCTAGCGATTATTAAGTAAATAATCACAATGTCAAATGGCAAATTACAAATTTCAAAAAAGAATTTAGACATTAGATAATTTGGATTTTATTTGTCATTTGATATTTGAAATTTGACATTATTAATTTCTAGATAAGAAGCAATCTAGTATTTAATAAATAATAACTAAACAAGGAGAATATATGTCTAAGAAAATATTTTATGGCGATGATGCCAGAAAACGACTATTAAAGGGTGCTGACGAGCTTACACAGGCTGTTGCGACCACTTTAGGTCCAAAGGGACGCAACGTTACCATTTCCAAGAAATGGGGCGCTCCTACCGTCACTCATGACGGCGTGTCAGTTGCAAAAGAAATTGAATTAGTTGAAGACCCCAAAAATCCGGAAACTCTAGGAATTAATATGGGTGCTCAGATGGTTAAGGAAGCAGCGTCAAAAACTAATGATGTTGTGGGGGATGGAACTACCACTGCCACTGTCGTGTCTTTTCAAATTATTAAAGAAGGCTTTAGAAACGTAACGGCCGGCAATAATCCAATGGCAATTAGAAGGGGACTAGAAAAAGCTAGAGACTTCGTCGTCGAAGAACTTACAAAAAGAAAAATAGAAATTAAGGGCGATTACGCTAAGACTAAAGAAGTAGCGACCATTTCTGCCGGTGATCCTGAAATAGGGAAACTTATTGCCGATGCGGTTAAAGAGGTGGGCAAAGACGGCGTTATTACGGTAGAAAAAGCCCAAACCATGGGAATTTCCAAGGAAGTAGTTGAAGGTATGCAATTTGATAGGGGATACCTTTCCGCTTACATGGTTACCGATGCTGCCCGAATGGAAGCGTCTTACGAGAATCCAAGAATTCTAATTACCGATAAGAAAATCTCAGCTATCCAAGATATCTTACCGTTACTCGAGAAAATGGCGCAAGCAGGCAGCAAAGACCTAGTTATCATAGCTGAAGATATTGATGGCGAAGCTTTAGCTACCTTAGTTGTTAACAAAATCCGAGGAACCTTTAACACTCTAGCTATAAAAGCTCCCGGTTACGGCGACCGAAGAAAAGAAATGCTTCAAGACATTGCCATGCTTACCGGCGGAACCGTTATTTCTGAAGAAGTTGGCTTAAACATGGAAAATGCTGAGCTTGATGTTTTGGGCGAGGCAAGAAGAATCATTTCCGACAAAGAAAATACTACAATTATCGAAGGAAAAGGTGACGCTAAAGCTGTTAAGGCCAGAATAGATCAAATTAGAACCGAGCTTAAAAAGTCAACCTCAGAATTTGACAAAGAAAAACTTCAGGAAAGACTAGCTAAACTTGCCGGCGGTGTGGCAGTTATTAAAGTTGGCGGTGCTACGGAAATTGAAGTTGAAGAAAAGAAATTTAGAGTTGATGACGCGGTTGCTGCAACCAAAGCTGCTTTAGAAGAAGGTATTGTAGCTGGCGGCGGAGTTGTTCTTGCTAACATTGCCAGATCAATAGAAAAAGCCAAAGATCTAAAAAATGCTAAAGCCGGAGACGAAGAAATAATCGGCTGGATGATCTTAAAAGACTCACTTTTACAGCCATTTAAGCAGTTAATGTTGAATGCCAACTTAAATCCGGAAGAAAAGATAGCTTTTGTTAATGCGGCGAAGGAAGACGGAATGGGCGTTGACGTTAATAATCCGGACCAGCTGGTTAAAATGATTGACAAGGGAATTATTGATCCGGTTAAAGTAACCAGACTTGCGGTAGAAAACGCCGTTTCAGTGGCTTCAACCATGATTACCACGGAAGCGATTATTGTGGAGCTTCCGGAAGATAAACCTCCAATGATGCCCGGTGGTGGCGGAATGGATATGGGATACTAGAGTCAGTAACCAGGAATCAGGAAACAAATAGAAAGGGCCTCGGAAACGGGGCTTTTTTGCTGAACCATGTGCAGTTTTTCAAACACCTCATAAAATTGTTATAAAATAGACTTTAAATTTGTCATTCCAAGCCCTGTGCTAAACTTGATTTAGTATCGATTTGGAATCCATGTTCTCTGGATTCCCGTCTACACGGGAATGACAGATAAAAATGTCCAAGTGGTGGTTCAGGGTTTTTTGACGTTCCTGTTACTCTCTTTCCACTAAACCATGGTATATATTATTCGACTCCTCGAAGAGGGTGGAGAACCCTTCGGCAAGCTCAGGACAGGTTTGAAGTTCGTGCTTCTCTACTGCGTTTCACTTCGCTCGTCATACGACCCGTCTGGTAAGAATATCATGAGACAGCGGGAAGGGAGTAGTTAAGTAAGTCCTTATGGCTGAGAAATCACAT
>MNYC01000023.1 GCA_001872945.1 bacterium CG2_30_37_16 | reverse complement strand
AAGACAATTATAGACAAATTAGCTTGGTCAAGCAATACTATTTAACTTCTTTTGATATTTTATTACAGCAGTTTCTCTTGCCCGCCCTGTTGTAAGTACGGAATATCCAAGTGTTTATATGCAGCTACTGTTGCTTTTCTTCCTCTGGGGGTTCTTTCCAAAAAGCCTATTTGCAGGAGAAAGGGTTCGTAAACTTCTTCTATCGTGTCTTTTTCTTCGGAAGTTGATGCAGCCAGTGTTCCAAGTCCCACCGGCCCGCCGCTAAATTTTTCGATTATAGTCACTAAAATATTACGGTCTGTTTTATCAAGGCCCAATTCATCAATTGCAAGTAAATCCATGGCCATTAAAACGTCATTTAAGCCAACCGTTCCGTCGCCTTTTACTTCGGCATAATCTCTAACCCTTTTTAGCAAGCGGTTGGCAATTCGAGGCGTTCTTCTTGCTCTTTTGGACATTTCCTCTAAAGCATCAGCTTTTATTTTGACATTTAAAATATTGGATGATCTTTTTACAATTTGGGAGATCTCTTCCGGTTCATAATAATCTAGCCTGTGAGTAAGCCCAAAACGATCCCTTAAAGGCGCCGACAAAAGACCGGCCCTGGTTGTAGCCCCAATTACCGTAAATTTTGGTAAATCTATTCTGATGGATTTTGCGCCCGTTCCTTTTCCGATAACAATATCCAAAACCGAATCTTCCATCGCCGGATATAAAATTTCCTCCACTACCCTATTTAGCCGATGGATTTCGTCAATAAATAGAATATCTCCCTCGGCAAGGTTAGTAAGAATTGAAGCCAAATCGCCCGCTCTTTCAATTGACGGCCCGGCCGTGATTTTTAAATTAGCCCCCATTTCATTTGCAATAATACCGGCAAGAGTAGTTTTGCCAAGTCCGGGAGGGCCGTATAATAAAATATGGTCCAAAACCTCGCCCCTTTTTTTATGAGCCTCAAGGGTAATATTTAGATTTTCTTTGATAATTTTTTGGCCAACAAAATCGGCAAACCTTTTGGGCCTTAAAGTAACCTCAAGTTCGTCGTCTATTTGTTCTATTAGATTGTCAGTTACATCACGCATCATCCCCCATATAACTTCATATTTATTAATGTGGAGCAAAATAAACAATTAACAATAAGCAATAAACAGAAAGGCGAATTAAGAATTTGTCTTCTCCTTAACTTTGCCAATCAGAATCCACAATATTTTTCCTATTTCCTCGGCAAGCGCAATAGACTCATTATAACCCTTTTCGTTTAAATACCCTTCTTCAAAAGAAAATTGAAGCAAGTATTTAGTTTCCTTTAAAGAGCCATATGAAATTAACAAAAATTGCTTATAGCTTTTGTCACTCTGCCTTGCATAACCTTCAACAGTATTTAAGGGAACTGACAATGCCGCTCTTCTTAGTTGTGAGATTATTCCATAAATTTCTTCCTTGGGGAAGTTTTTGGTAATCTTATAAACTAAATGTGCAAGTTCATTAGATTTTTTAAATACAGGGTTATTTTGCATCTCTTCGCCTATTTTGCTTATTGTTTATTGTTTATTGCTTTCTGATTCTTGTTCTTTGTTTATTGTCTTATTGCCTTTAGCGCTTGTTTCACTCTTTCTTCGGCTGAAAGATCTCCCGAAACATTCTTAAGTGCCGCATCTGCTTCCCGCGCCGAGTAACCAAGACCAGTTAAAGCACTATATGCATCATCCGTTTTTCGCCCCTCTATCCTCTCCAGCTTTCCGGATAATTCCAAGACCAACCTTTCGGCTGTTTTTTTACCGACTCCCGGAACACTAACAATTATTTCCGGCCTGCTCTCATCAATACTTTTCTTCAATTCTTTGGCTCCCAGTGCCGACAAAATAGAAAGGCCGGCCTTTGGACCAATACCGGAAACAGAAATAATTTTTTCAAATAAAAAAAGTTCTTCTTCAGAGTCAAAACCAAAAAGCGATAAATTGTCTTCCCGCACCTGCAAATAAGTATAAAGATTAATTTTTTTTCCCACAGTTGCCCGCCCAAAAACGCCTGCCGCAATATTTACCTTAAAACCAACGCCCGAAACCAGCACCGTTAGATAAGAATCTTTTTTTAAAATGACCTCGCCCGATAAAAAATTAATCATCTTACATCTCCTAGCAAGATCATTTTAGGCGAAGATGAACTAAATATCAATTCATTTTAAAACCAATGATTTTTCGTAGACCTCTACATAGGACTTAACCATTCGCTCTTTACTAAATAGACTTGCCCTTTTTCGACAATTTTCCCGGTCTATTTTGTCAATTTCGCCGACGTGTTTTGACATTTCATCGACGTTACTCGAAACGTAGCCGCAATAACCATCTTTAACAATTTCCGGCACCGAGCCTTCTCTAAAAGCAAGCACCGGAGTTCCGCAAGACAGAGACTCTACCATAGTAAGGCCAAAAGGCTCCGGCCATTTTATGGGAAAAAGATAGGCGTAGGCATCTTGAAAAAGCTTCACTTTATCCTCGTGCATCACCTCACCGACATAATCAACATCTTTACCGGAAAGTAACGGCTTGATTATTTTCTTGTAATAATCTTCGTCAGCCGGATCCACCTTGGAAGCCATAATTAGTTTTTTCCCTAATTTTTTTGCCACTTTTATAGCTTCAACCGGCCCCTTGCTATCATTTATACGGCTAAAATATAATAAGTAGTTACCCTTAGGATTGGCATTATACGGATAAAGATCCAAATCAATTCCGTTATAAACCGTACCAACCCAATTTAGATCCGGAAGAGCAAGTTTTTGATTTTTGGAAATCGAAATATAGCCCGACGTTCCGTTGAATAACGAATAGTATTCCTTCATAAACATAAGGTCTAGACGACCATGAAACGTTGCAAGAAACGGCATTTTTAGATGACGGCTCATATGCAGCCCATAATAATCGATATGCGAATGAACAATATCAAAATCACTAGCCAATATATAGTTTAAGCTTTTTTCGGCGGCTAAAGTCTGATAAATATAAAAATCCATCGGCCATTTTATTTTTTCGGCCATTCGCACTGATTTTTTTGTTACCGGAATTAATTTCGCGCTAACCTTTGAATCTCCGGAAGCAAATAAAGTCACTTCGTGACCTAAAGCCTTTAGACCTTCAACCAAATTATAGACCACCAGCTCTGTTCCGCCGTACATCTTTGGCGGCACGGACTCTACTATGGGAGCTAAAATTGCAATTTTCATAAAAAACCTAAGATTATAAAGGGATTTTACTCTTTTCAAGCGTAACCATCAATCGTCACCACGAACAAACTGCGGTGCTTTTTCCTTGCTAATTTTGGGATATTTTATCTATAAAATTTGCATTTTGCAGATGACACATAGCTATGGCCAAAGCATCGGCCGCATCATCCGGACGCGGAATTTCTTTCATTTTAAGAAGTATCTTTACCATTTCCTGAATTTGTTTTTTAGAGGCTTTGCCGTATCCGGAAACGGCCTGCTTGACCTGAAGTGGCGTATATTCGTAAACCGGCATACCGCTTTTTTCCAAAGTTAGAAGAATTACTCCTCTGGCATGCCCGACAGCTAAAGCCGTTTTGGCGTTGTTACAAAAGAAAAGCTGCTCCACCGAAGCAACGTCCGGCTTGAAACTTTCAATTATTTCAATTAAATCTTCCTCAATAATTCTTAACCTAATTTTTAGGTCTTGGTTGGCTTCTGTTCTAATACAGCCATATTCCAAAACCGTCAGAACGCTGCCTTCTTTTTTTATAACGCCGTATCCGGTTGTAGCCGTTCCGGGGTCAATACCTAAAATAATCACAACGATCCTTATTTTTAAAGATATATTACTTTTTCCTTTATCTCAATTTATCAACGTTACAATTCAAAATACAAAACTCAAATATCAAAATGATAAAGAGTGAAAGTAAAAAAAGTGAATAAATTTTGAATTCTTATCTATCATTTTGAATTCTGAACTTTGATTTTTGATTTATTTAATCCGCAATTTCATAATTTGACACCACATCCATTACGTCATCAATCTCTTCCAAGGCGTCTATCAATTTCAAAATTTGGGAAGCTGTTTTTTCATCCGATACTTTAACTTCATTTTTTGAAATAAAAGAAACTTCGGAAGAAACAATACCTAGGCCGTAATTTTTAATTTTCTCGGTAACTTCCTCAAAATCTTTCGGGCTCGTTATAACTAGCGCATGGTCATCCTCCTCCTCAATATCCTCTGCGCCGCTATCCATTAAAAACAGTAAACTTTCATCCTTGTCTTTGCCTTTAAAATCTACGAATATCTGACCTTTTTCGTCAAACATCCAACCAACCGAGCCTGTTTCTCCAAGCTTACCATTATGCTTTGAAAAAGCTGCCCTCACTTCGGAAGCTGTTCTATTTCTATTATCCGTTGCCGCATTAACCATGACAGCAATACCGCCCGGCCCATAACCTTCATATCTTATTTCTTCGATAATAATAGACTTGTCGCCTCCCGCACCTCTTTTAATGGCCCGATCAATATTTTCTTTAGGCATATTAGATTCTTTAGCCTTTGTTATAGATAGGCGAAGTTTGAAATTACTTTCGATATCACCACCGCTTTCTCTGGCAGCGACGGTAATCATATTGGCGATTTTGGTCCAAATCTTGCCTTTTTTAGCATCAACAATAGCTTTTTTGTGCTTTATGCTTGCCCACTTTGAATGTCCCGACATGCTTTCCTCCCAATAAATTAACTTCCTCTTTCTCCCTCTCCCTCAGGGAGAGGGCAGGGGGTGAGGGGTTTAATACTTTTTTAGCCATATTCTTATCTTACTCTATGGGCACATTAACTTAGTAGCATATAAAAATGCTGTTATTCATTAAATTTACTCGAAACTCCTCCGCAATGACTAAAAAATGTGCAAATAAAAAAAATAAGGTGTGATTACCCCTATTTTATATCATAAATTCTTATAGAGTACAAAGTAATTGTTACAGTAGTTAATTATATTTTACCTAAAATTTATGTCAATTAGAAAAATTAAGTTTCTGTGGAAAAGCACCTCTTCATCAGGCTGTCCGAGAATACAGAATATAACTTATTTCGTCATTCTGAACTTGTTTCAGAATCCCTTCATAAAGCTTTTTTCCGCAGATTCTGGATTCCCGATCAGGTCGGGAATGACAATTATCGGACAGACTCTTTACCCGTTTATCAAATTTAAAGCTTGCTCAAACATTCGATCCGGAGAATCGTAACCTTGATTTTTGGAAACAACCGCAAAGTCGAGGCCCAAATGGTCGTTTCTGCCAAAATTAGTAATTTGCACCTCATGCTTTATCATATCCGAAATTCTTGTTGCCTGAGTGGCATCCGTATCGAGCATGATTATTACAAACTTATCGTTTTCGAAGCGACAAACCACATCTGAATCCCTTACGGTTTTTTCAATAATATCAGCAATGAGGGATGTTGCGGACGCCGCCGCCATATCACCGAAACTATCCCAGAAAACGCTAAACAATTTTAAGTGCAAAATAACTATGGTTAAGTCTTCATTAAAATTCTGGGATTCTTGGAATTTTTTGTCCAAAAATTGACCCAAAAAAGCCTGACTGACAAACCCGGTAAGCTCATCAATTACAACATTATCGCCTGCCTCTTTTAAGTAATTTTCAATGCGGGAGGAAAGTAGTTTAACCGCCTCAATTCTCTCGGCAATAGAATGATCACTTGAAGCAATTTTTTCTATTTCCTCAATCCACTGACGTTCTTTTTCCTTCAAATTAACATGAATCATTAAAAGTAATTATAGGACTTTTATAAAGATAATCAATATCCAAATCAAATCCCGTTAGCGAAAAGGGTTCAACCCTTTTTAGGAAATGCTTTTCAACGATTCTCGAATCCTAAGTAACTGATCGCAACCCCCGTTGTCATCCCAGACCTGATCTGGGATCCAGAAAGTATGGATTCCGGATCAAATGATTGTATTTTCTAAAGGAATGTCCGGAATGACAAATAACGGCGGGGAAATTTTGAGATCAAATTTGAGGGGTTGTGAGCAGTTACAATCCTAAGCCTGTCCTAAGCCTTGGCAAACCACCAATCTTTAGGTATAATGCCACCAGTTTTTATGGACTGCAACTTAAAAAAGGAGTGGAATAATCATGAACGAGAGCTCGATCAGAGATTTGGTCAAAGCAATACCCATCAAAGACTTTCTTTATGGACCCAAAAACAACGGAAACGGATTTATTAGCGATGTTTTAGTAGCCCTATTGCCTGATACTCAACCAAACAAGGAAATCAACAAAGAGGTAAGTCTAGCAATAAGAAGACTTCGGACTCGATTACGAGACGATCATCCTTTCTGGCAATACGTAAACGAATCATTTTTGGAGAGGCTAAAGAATGGTGATGAAAAAACATGGAGTTTGTTTTTTTTCTTAGCTATTCTTAATAACGATTCCCTACAAGGCACTGCAGATTTGATTAATGCCTTTGACCTCTCCCCCTTCTCTCAGGAATACGACTTAGATTGCCTTACCATTTTTCAATATAAACCAGGTGATCCTATTGTTGATGGGCTCCTTTCTTTCGGATCAGTTATGGATATTATTCATTCTAGAAAACTCAAATCGGATGAAGATCTATACATTATCCTAACTGACAAAAAGATTCTTGAGTCAATAGAAAAAAACTCTAAGGCCATCTTTTTTTCGAGAGAAAAATTTAATGATTAGGAGGCTATTGCAATGAACCGATACTTAATTGAGGAATTGCTGTGGGAACAAGAAGTAAGGGAATTTCTGTTAGGCTATAATGAAAACATTGACGAGGGTTTTCTGTACAAACTTATGACAGCATTAATTGATAATGATGATGAAAAACTCGATAAACTAAATCGTGATCTAACCAAGGCCATAAGCCAAGGCAATTTATTGTTTTCGGAAAAATTGAAATTCTATTTAAACGGAAACACTGTAGATAAATTAAAGAAGAAAAGTGTGCGAACATGGTCTCTTCTAATCTACTTGCTTTATTTAAGCAAAATAAAAGACCTTTACCCAACCTCATTTAGCAGCCTATGGGCAATTTCACCATTTGCGGATCACAATATTGAAAATCTTACCGTTTTTAATCTTACAAGCGGTAGCGTAAGAATGTTTCATGATGGGAAACTTGATTATTTATTTGCCCGTGATCTTGCCAATGAACGTCTCATGCGTGACGGCTTATGGAGCTATGGAGGCTATTTGGTATTTCTACCTCAGGAATTCGTTGACAGAATCAAGAATGAAGCTCAAGTTATAAAAGTTAAGTCAAACCACCGGAAATCCGAATGCTGAAACACATAATAATCTATGAGAGCTTAGTTTAAGCTCTCTTTTTTAATAGTATAAAAATTGGCTGCCATTTAGCGTTAGAAAGTATGGAATTCTGTTTTTTTTAAGTAAGCCAAGAATGCTCTGTGCCGGATGACCGTAACTGTTTTCTCCAACCTCAATTATGGCTTTTTTGGGATTAATATCACTTAAAGCTTTTTGAGTTAATGCGGTTTTACTGCCGTGATGAGGCACCTTTAGATAATCCGCCTTTAATTTTTCACCAATTTTCTCCAAAACTTTTGATCCGGCGTCTCCGGTAAATAAATACTTCTTGCCTTCGGCCGTAAAATTTATCACCAAAGAATCGTTATTTAGGTCTTTATCATCATAATTTTTTTCCGGCCACAAAACATCCATAGATTCGTTTTTACTAAGAATTATTCTGCTGCCCTTGGAAAGTCTTACGGTAGGAATGTTTTTTTGCTTCTTAATATTTTGCCAAGTTTTGTACTCCGGCGTGTCTGAGGCTTTGCTGCCCTCAATCACCTTTTTTATCTTATACTTTTTAGCAACATAATTTAAACCCACTAAGTGATCGGCATGAGGATGGGATAAAATTACTAAATCGATAGTTTTATCCCAATAAGGCAACTCTTTACCCAACTCCTCTAAAACTTGAGCCGTTGGGCCGCCATCAATCAAAACAATTTGCCCTTCTTTGGTTCTAATTAGCTCGCTATCTCCTTGCCCCACGTTTAAAAAAGCAATTTCCCCATTCTTGTCGAAAAAAATATAGGAAGACAAAAAAAGGTTAGCCAGCAAGAGAATAATAATCGTGTAAATTTTCTTTTTTCTTTTTTGCATACCTTAAGCTCAATATCTTAATGTCTATTAACAAAATATAAACGACAATTAAAGCCGTAAAGCCAAATTCTATATTAACTTTGGCCCAAGGTAAACTCGACAGATAAAGGATTGTTTTGACCACATATTCGGCCAGCACCCAATTAAAAAATCCCACGCCAAGAGCAAGAAATGGACTTACCAGATACACTGCAAAGGTAATAAATGAAAAAAGCATTAAAAACGGGATAGCGGGTAAAACAAGCAGGTTGGCCGCAAAGGATACAATGGAAACTTTTCCAAAATAATAAGCGATGAGGGGCATCGTTAAAATTTGCGCGGAAATTGTGGCAATAATTATTTCGGTAAAAATGTTTCGTTTTTTAAACATTAAACCAACCAGCGGTCCAAAATATATAATACCTAAAACTGCCAGGAATGATAACTGAAATCCGAGGTCGTACATTAAAATTAAGGGGTTTAAAAATACCATAATCGACGCTGTTAACATAAGCGAAGAAAAGGGGTAATAATCCCTGCCTGCCAGCTTCGCAATTATAAGAACCAACGCCATTATGGATGCCCTAACTACAGACGCCGACATGCCGGTAAGAACAGCAAATACCCAGACCCCAAAAATGGCACCCCAAATTTTTATTTTTTGGGGTTTCTTTTTTAAAAATTTAAAAAGCACGGTCGCAATAATCATAACATTGTAACCGGAAACGGCTAAAATATGGGTAATACCTGTGTCGGAAAACTTTGATGAGAGGTCTTTTGAAAATGCCGAACTTCCACCCAAAAGCACCCCAACAGAAAGGGCGGCATGCGGTTGGGGCAAAACCGCTGAAATTCTGTCGCTTATATATTCGTTTAACCTGTTTATTAAAATCGCCTTTTTTACTAAGAAGTTTTCATATCTGCCTGAATTTGGCTTTTTAATTTTTCTAATTTCGGGGTATTGGACAAAGTAATAAATGTGATCTTTTTTATATTTTGGTAAATCGGCAGCCGTAATATTGCCGGAAATTAAAACATAATCCCCAACTTTATATTCTACATCTTTCCCGGTTCGAACTTCTAAATATGAATCTTTTTCTTTTTCTTTAACGTAAAAGTTAATGCTTTTTTGATAAATATTTTGGTCAACTTTGGCAATGAAGCCGGAAATTGATGTGGGTTCACTTTTAATTTTAAAATTTGCCGCATTGCAACCCATTTCAAATCCGGCAAATATAAAAATGGCAGCAAGAGAAACAAAGATATGAATCCATTTCTTAGTTGCTACTGACATAACTAAGAAAAAAGCAATGGCGGCAATAAAAAAATTCGAAATGTCATAATTAAAAAAAGTTCCAGCCGCCGTACCCGCCAGAAATCCAATAAGTAAAATACCAAGTAGCTTTGCTTTCACCTTAATAATATATCAGGACTTTTCTAATTTAACAAAGATTAGTTAGTAAAATTACTTTTGCAAAATATGACATGCATGACTGGGTTATGGCAAATTGTTTCATAAATGCAACGATCGTGTCAAAAGTGAAACAATTTAAAGAAGATAGCAGGCAGGACTTCCTTCGACTTCGCTCTCTTCGAGTCTGAGCGGCGAGATCACTCAATCTCAGAGTCAAAGACAGGATGAACTTCTCGTCCCACGAACTTAAAAAGCTGTGCCGTCCATCTTTCAGATGAACATCACAGCTTTTGGAGGGCCGGGCGGGACTCGAACCCGCGACCAATTGCTTAAAAGGCAACTGCTCTACCAACTGAGCTACCGGCCCCCGTCAGGATGCCTTATAAGGTTTCGCAACTCGACTAGCTCGTTGCTTCACATTGCCAGGATCCTTCCTTTTTCGTTAAAAATCTTATTGATTTTTAACGAGTCACTTTTAGAGATTAAATAAATAAATAACCCTTACTAAAACTGTTTATTGCTTATTGTTATTTGTTTATTTAACTAATATAATATAGCATAAAAATTGAATTCTGTCTATTCCAAATTCCTGACCCACGTGCACTTTTTTAAAACCTTCTCAAAATATACTTTAAATCTGTCATTCCAAACTTGCCTGCCCGCCTCCGGAGGGAGTTGAAATCCATACTGTCTGGATTCCCGCCTCCGCGAGAATGACACAAAAAAAGTGTGCATGGTTTATTCCAAATTCATTTCATTTTTTGCTTTTTTTGGCAAAGGAGAAAAAGATGATGAATATTATTGGCATAATTAGCCACAAAAACCTAAACTGCATCATGTGCGCTGCCAAACTGGATTGACCAAATATGACTTCAAGCTGCTTTTCGGACATAAACGTTGCAATTGATGTAAGCATAAGGCCCGCACTAAAAAAGCCGTAAATAGCCGCCATTATCGTCCCAATAAGACCATGGGACACCTCACCAACTTTGATATTCTCGTTCTTCAAAGTAAAAAATAATATGATAAGGGCAAATAAAACAGTTTTAAATGTGAAAATTGACGTTGCGGCGCCATAAGCCGAGGTTCTGGTAAAATAACTATATAGAATATCTCCCGTCTCATTTGCAACAGCAAGGGCCACATAAGCGGACAGCATGATTCCCGTTATTTTAGCCTTACCAAGAAGCAAACTATAGCCGACGCAAACACCGAAAAACAAAAAAATAAAAGTATCCCAAGAAGGTGATAAGTTAAAACTTTCCATCATCATTTAAACCCATTTGAGAAAACCGATAAATTATTCATACCAAACCTTTTTATAATCATAGTGTATCTTATGTGTATAAGCAAGAAGTGTATTTTAATTTCTCCAAGTATCCTGCACTTCGATAGTTTGTCCAAGCTCGGCATTCTGAGCCCAAAGCCTATATTTATAAGAATTAGCGCCAGCATTATTAGAATATATTTGCATCCAATATCTAAACGAATTACCATGAGGATCACTTGCAAAGGGGTCTCTAGGAAAATCATCACCCGGAAAATATCCTACAGGATAACTATTAGCGGTTCCCTGTATGATAATTTGTTTACAGATAAAATCGGCGCTCACATAATAATTAGCAGACAAATAAAATTGAACATTGGTCGAACCCGGGACCGGAGCAACCATGCATGTGTCTCCCCCCCATAAACATTTTGTGGTGTCCATACATTGCAAGGTTCCCCCATCAGCCTTGAAGCGTTGGAAGGTTTGATTAATATTATTAAGATCAGCAATTCTTCTGGTATTTCTAGCTCGTGCGGGATAATCTGACAAGCGAACAATAATAAGTCCTGCCAATATACCAATAATAGCAATAACCACTATAAGTTCTATTAATGTAAAGCCGCAATTATTTGTTGTTTGTTTTTCTATTGTCATTTGCTCTTTTGTTTCCTCACTCCCAAATAGATTGCCACGTTCACTTCGTTCCCTCGCAATGACTCATTTGAAATTAGGATTTCTCTTGACATTTGTCATTTGAAATTTTCCACCCAAGGTGGATCCAGGCTGTCTAAAAACCTCTTCCAAAGAAATTTAGACAGCCTTTTTCAATGGAAATAAAAAATGCCTTAATAATTAGGGCCGTATTGTTTGATTGTTTGGTTTCCTGGTTTCTTAAGCCGCTTTTAGCCTCATTAGGCTACTTAAGTTGATTTCCTCTCTTTGGATTTCTTTTTTCTTTAATCCATTGAATATCTTAATCAGGTTATGAGCCGTACAAGAGAGACCCAGTTCAACCGAAA
>MNYC01000044.1 GCA_001872945.1 bacterium CG2_30_37_16 | reverse complement strand
TAATGACTATATGCCTCCTTACGAGAAACTGAAATCTCTTCCTAATGCCAGCCAGTATTTAAAGGATGGTAACACCTTTGAGGAGTTGGATAAAACAGCCTACCAAGCGAGTGATAATGAGGCCGCCAAAGTAATGCAAAAAGAGAAAGAAAAGTTATTTAAAATAATGAAAAGAAAGGAGAATTTCTAGTAAGAATTTTCCTGCACCAAAACACTCCGTTTAGTCCGATTATTGGATTAGAATTGACTGAGAGGGATGGGAATGAGGAATAAGAATTGAAAATGCAAAAGTCAAAAATCAAAATGATAAAGAAAAAATCAAAATATTTAATTTAATTTAAAACCAGACATCTTGCCGCTCAAAAAACCATGGAGCGTTGTTCCGGTTTTTAAAACAAATGGTAGCTGAATTAGTAATAGGTTAAAGAGAAGCAAATCAAATGGAAAAAAAATCCAAATTATGATAGTAGAAAAACTTAAAGTGTATAAGAAGGTATAAATTACTTGGTTCTTTCTTGGATATTTTTCTTTCCAGTAAATATTAAGGATTATCATTCCGAGGCATCTATTTTCGGTTATGAATATAAACATCAAGTTATAAACAAAGAAAATAACAACGAGAGTAATTTTATATCGAATGCTAAATCCATAATGAAGGTAAAACGGGATTGATATTAGCAGAACAAAAAAGGTGTTAACAATTGAAACCGATAATTTTTCTAAAGCGCTTGTATTTTTTGTTTCCATTTTTATAATTAACTGATTCCTGATTTGGAGCGAGTGAGGGGAATCGAACCCCCGCTTTAACCTTGGGAAGGTTATGTTCTACCATTGAACCACACTCGCAGGATTAGTTAACAGTTAGTAGTAAACAGTTAACAAAGTTTTTTTGCTCTATTTTTAAACATTTTACCATTTTAAACTAAATTTGACTTAGATTTAGGTAAAAGCCTAAAATTGATCTGTTATCTGTTATCTGTTATCTGTTATCTTACTTTATAATTTTTTCAATTAAATCAACAACGGCTTGTTCCTTTGTTGTTATGTAGGCGAAAGCGATTGATTCTAAAATGTGGTCAATATACAAGTCAACTTTAGCTTCGATATCAAAAAATTCCTCGCCTGTAAGGTTTAAGTCAGCCGAATATTTTTTGATCATTTTCCAGAAATTTATTCTAAATAAAATAAAAACATCTAAAACTGCTTCTAAATGATCACCCTTTTGTGCCTTTTCAAAACCTATGTCCCTACCAATTTTTGTAATTCTTTTGCGGTGAAGTTCAGCATCTTTCAGTTTTTCTATGGTATGGTCATATATTTTGGATCCGTAATCTAAGACATCTTTTTCGATGATATCCGAATATTTAATTTCCGACTCGTCGATGCTCCGTTGCCAGCCATTCAAGAATTCGTCCTTTGCAGCATGCAATCTATGGCTTAAAACTTTTAATTTTGTTTCATTCATTTTTAACCTTTCTAAGGCGATTATATTGAAAAGAAGAATAAAAAACAAGTCCGGGTTTGCCAAATAATTGGTAATTGCCCGGACTAGTCTAGCCTAGAATAATTTTTACACACTTTGATTCTCCTTTAGGCGGCTTGAATGAAGATTTTTGCGCGAACGTGAAATGTTTTTTTTCTTGGATGAGTTTCTATTACGGCGAGCAAGTTGTCGGCTAGAAATTTGACCCAGCAGAGTCCATTTCCATGAGCATCAGAAATTTCCTCATCTTCAACTTGATCCAAGAGATCAACCTGTTCCTTAACTTTAACGGTTAGGTTTTTATGAACTTTTTGATGAATATTTTTGTCACCATGCTTTTCAAGTTCATTAAACGCTTCCACCGTAATGATGCGGCACTCTTCAATTTGGTCGACGCTGTAAACTGCTTTTATTTGTTCGTTTGCATGTTTGGCGCCGTTATTTTTAAAGATTTCACCAATGACGATGTCGACATCACCCTTTTTTTCGCCGGCCAGAAAACCATTTAAATTTCTAGTTCGCTCGGTCAGCTCTTCTAACTCATCTTTCGACTTTGTAATTGTTTTGATTTCAACTATTCGCTCTTTCGCTCTCATTTTAGTCACCCCCCAATGGAGAACAAAGATTTTATAAGGTGCAAAGCTAGCTTATGATACATTTATACTCCTTATTGTTTAAATAATCATCGGCTAAAGGACCTAGCATAAGCACAATAACCCCAAAATATTTGTGAAAATGCACAAAAAAATACCCAACCGCTAGTTTATATAAATTAATTTATATAGCGGCTGGGCCTTATGAATCTTTTTTAAGATCAATCTTGAGTGTAGAAATAACCAAAATTTCTTTTTTTACAAAATCATAGCTGGTTTCAGTGTTCGAAGAATATTTATTAATGAGACAGGCTCCGGAGTGACCTTCAAAAAGCCATTCTTCACTTTTTTCTTCTTCTACTAGGTATTCCAGTGGAGTCTTTTCGTCGTGATCCGATATCTTTTGTATGAACTCTTTAACTGTTGCCCAGCAAGCCTTATTCCTTGTTGTAATAGAAATTACCTCATCTTTGATATCGATGGATACTTGTGCCGGGTACAGGGATTCTGGAACGTGTTTTAAAATATTGCCCACAAGTTCTCCAACTAATTGTCTGCAGTCATCGTGATTGTCGGTAAAGTCCTTGCTGTGACGGTCGGAGAGATTTTGAAAATGATGTTTTAAATACGCAAAGATTTTTTCTCTGTTTGCGGAAACATCTTCTCTAGAATTAAATTCAAATTCATAAACATCTGCTTTTTTTGTTTCAATCATTATTATCCCCCCAATTTTTTTTAATGTACTATTAACAAATAAAACCATTTTAATAAAATCATTACAATAGCTTGCCCCAATGTATTGTTAAATTGCACAAAAAGATGGGCCTTGAAAAAAACAAAAAAATGTTGTAAAATCTTTTAAGTCAAATAGGAGTTTTAATGGATAAAGAAAAATTAATGTTAAAAGCGGCTGTTCGGGAGGAAAAGGGGAAGGCAAGAGCTTTAAGAAGGCAGGGGCTTGTTCCGGCTGTTATTTATGGTAAGGGTGCAAAAACAATCAACATTACTATCGATGGTCATGACTTTTCTAAAGTTTACAAAAAATCCGGTCATACCGGTATTATTCAAGTTAAAGTAAGCGATAAGACCAAGAATGTTTTGGTTCATGAGCTTGACCACGACGGTGTTTCCAACCATGTGATGCATGTCGATTTCTATGCCGTCAAGATGAATGAAAAGATTACTGCTTTTGTGCCGTTAAATTTTGTGGGCGAATCACCGGCCGTAGAAGAACTAGATGGTACTTTAATTAGACAAAAAGATGAGGTTGAGGTAGAGGCCTTTCCGGCTGAACTTCCAAATCATATAGATGTTGACTTATCAATGCTGGTTGATTTTGAAAGCGTATTACATGTTAAGAATTTAGCTGTTTCTGCTGAAGTTAAAATATTGACCGATCCAGAAGAGCCGATTGCAATGATTGAACCTCCAAGAAGTGATGATGAACTGGCAGGACTTGAGGAGCCGGTAGAAGAAGAAGTTGTTGCGGAAGGTGAAACTGAAGCAGCTGCAGGGGTTGAGGGAGAAGAAAAAGAGGAAACCCAGATTGAGGAAAAATAATCTAAAAAGAATATAAAAAAAGCGGGCGACATAAGGCCCGCTTTTTTGTATAATCAGTTTATGAAAGGTAGCGAAAAAAGCATATAAAAAAGAAGCAGGTAAAGGCGGCTAAGCAGGGGAAGCTTAGAAAAAGTGCCAAGTTAAAACAGACCGATCTTGCGGCCGAGTTTGTAGTTTCTTTCGTGCCTCAGGGAAAATCAAAGGAAGAAATAGGCCAGGTATCAATACCTAAAAAAAACGCGATCACAAAAAAATGGTCTTGGGCAAAAATAGTTTTGATATATGTCTTAATTGGTCTGGTTATTGCTGTCCCTGTTTATTTTGTCGCCGTCAACTGGCCTGCCGGAAAGACAATAGACCTTGGTATTCCGAAAAAGGAAGAAAATAAACAGCAGATCATCATAGATAGGGAAGACTTGAAATATGAAATGCCTCTTTCCGGGGTGAAGGTGGCAAAAGAAGGCCTAACAAAAGGACGGCCCATTGCTGTTTCTATTGAGAACAGTCCAAATGCCAGGCCGCAATCCGGTTTAGATAAAGCAGATATAATTTACGAAACTGTTGCCGAAGGCGGAATTACCAGATTTTTGGCTTTTTTTCAGCGAAATGAGCCTAATGAAATTGGCCCGGTGCGGTCGGCCAGAACATATTTTCTAGACTGGGTAGCGGCATACGACGCCGTATTTGTTCATTTCGGAGGAAGTGACGCGGCAAAGGCTCGCATTATTGACGATGACATTAAAGAAGTGAATGGCATTGTTGGGGAAGGCGGATTTTGGCGGGATTCGACCCGTGAATCGCCGCATAATGTCTACACCAGTTATGCTAAAATTCAGGCGGCAATGCAGAGAAAAGGTTATTCAAAGGAAAGTGAAATCAGCGCCTATATTTTTAAAGAGGATATGGTTTTAGAAAAAAGATCCAAGTCGCAAAATATCAAAATTAATTTTTCCGGCGGAGCGGCTTATAAAGTAACTTGGATTTATGACCGGGAAAAGAATGCTTATAAAAGAATACTAGGCGGTTTTGCCCATGAAGACCGGGTAACTTCGGCAGATCTATATGCTAAAAATGTTGTTGTGCAGGAAGTTATGGCATATCCATCCGATAGCACTGAGCAACATTCAAAGAAAACTATTGGTTCGGGTAACGCCACAATTTATCTGGATGGAAATAAAATTGATGCCACTTGGAAAAAACCAAACTTGAAGTCTCCGACCAGATTTTATGACAAAAGCGGCCTGGAAATTGAGTTTAATAGAGGTCAAACTTGGTTTGAAGTTTTGACGCAGAATGGTTCTTTTAGCGATAGTGAGCAGCAATGATTATGAAGCGCTTTATAGAGTTTCGGATATTTTTACTATCAATCGCTTATCGGCTTCATTTAAGAGTCCGGTCATTGCACGACAAGCTTTTTATAAAAAGTAAAGCATATCAAAAATGGTCCGAAAATCCTGCATCCGATGTTGTCCATAAATCCGTTCTTCTCGCTTTTCTAATTTCGCTAGTCATATTTTCATTTTTAAACCCACTATAGAATATTTCAATTGCAATCTAAACGTGCTATAATTTGAGGTCAAATGAAACCAATTTTAAAAAACTTAAATCAGATCTTAAAAACCGCTACTCCCAAAAAGGAGGTTATTGATTTGCTCAGTAAACCGGTTAAGGGCAATTTAACCGACCAAACGATCAAACGGCTAAGAAAAAGTCAGCTTCTTTTTGGGGAAAAATGCGGTGTAATTGGTATCGAAGGAAGTTGGCTGTTTATTAGAACGGAGGATGGCACGTTAGGATGGACGCCAAAAGAAAACATTGATGAAGTTCAAGAAGTTTTTAATGTCAATTTGTCGCCAAAATCGACGGTTTTTGAGACTAAAAAGATAGATCTTAGAGAAATTAAAGATTTTGAGGGCATCCCTTACGTTTGGGGCGGGCGAAGTTCACGGGGGTTTGACTGCTCGGGTTTTGTCCAGTTCGTTTTTAAGTCATTTTTTGACATATCACTTCCAAAGCATTCTTGGGATATGCGGCCATACGGCACGCAGGTCGAGATAAATGATTTAGAACCGCTAGATATCATCTTTCTCTTAAAAAAAAATGATGCAGGAAAACATATTGGGATTTATTTGGGCGAGGGAAAATTTATTCATGCGGCTAAGGCAAAAGACGGCGTGAATGTAGAGGATTTTAAAGAAGTTTTAAAGCGATATGATTTAGTTGAAGCAAGGAGGCTTTTAAAATGAAGATAGAGGAAATAAAAGATAAGAATGTCCATGTGGTTGGAACTTCCGGAGTTGAGGGAGAGACAATTATCCGGTTTTTGTATAAACATGGAGTAAAAAATATTACGGCGCATGACTTTATAGAAAAGGACGATTTTGCTTCCAATTTTTTAAAATTCCACTCGCTTATGCCGAAAGAAATTAGAGTCAATATTTTTAATGAACTAAGGTCTTTACCGATAAATTTTAAATTTAAAGATGAGTATTTAGATGGAATAGAAGAAGCTGATATTATATTTGCTTCTCAAGGCTGGATAAAAAAAGAGATTAACTTTCCAAAGTTAAAGCAGGCAAAAGATAGCGGTATAACTTTTTCTTCCATGCTGGATCTTTATTTTTCTTTGTCCAAGGCCAAAATAGTAGCGGTAACAGGAACAAACGGCAAATCAACTACTTCAAGAATAATTAATGCTATTTTAGAAAAAAGCACGCTTAAACACTATTTCGCCGGAAATGACCGGGCTAATGTGCAGGTATTGGACTTTCTAGACAACTTTAATGCCGAAGACATTTTGCTTTTAGAGGTCTCAGATCGGCAGTTGATGATAGGAATTAAAAAAGGGCCTTTTATCGGGGTTTTAACTAACATTACGCCAAATCACTTAGATGATCATGGCACATTTGAAAACTATATCAAAGTTAAAAAAAGTCTTTTCGATCAGCAGGAAAGCTCAGATTTTGCAGTCATAAACTCTGGCGATGAAATATCCATGGAAATTTCCGTTAGCATACCGGCGCAGGTTTATTTTTATAGCTTAAAAAAACCGGTGGATAGGGGAGTTTGGGTAAAAGACAGAGATATTATATGGGCGGAAAGCGGGGAAATAATTTGTTCTTTAAGCGACGTCAAATTAATGGGCAGTCATAATATAGAAAATGTTTTAGCTTCAATTCTTACCGCCAAAATTTTGGGCGTTAAAAATGACCAGATAAAAGAAGCTGTTTCTAATTTTACCGGAATTGAGAACAGGTTAAATTTAGTTTTTGATAAGGAATTTAAAGTTTATGACGATCTCCAAAGTACCTCGCCGCAAGCAACTTTAACGGCATTAAAGGTTTTTAAAGATCCTATCTTAATTTTGGGCGGTGATAATAAGAATTTAGATTACTCAGGATTGGCCGCCGAAATTAGTAAAAGAAACCTGAAAGTAGTAATTTTGCCGGGCACAGCCTCGGACGAGTTATTAAAAAAACTTACAGTTCCTTTTACTTTAGCTTCTGATTTTAGCGATGCACTATTTAAGATAAAGGATAATTTAAAAACCGGCGACATTGTTTTAGTATCGCCGGGTGCAGCATATTTTTCAAAATATTTAAACGGTAAGAAAGTAGGGGAGATTTCCGAAGAAATTTTATAACTATTTTTCTTCTTCCAGTGGACGAACTTCTAGCGGATCAACTTCAATAATTTCCATTTCCAGGCCGCAATTCTCGCAGATTACTAATTCACCGGATTCAAAAGATTTATCCAGAATAATGGTTTCCCCGCAATCCGGGCATTTAAGTTCCATCAAGTCTCCTATATAATTAATAATCATGATTATTTTACCCCATCTTTTAGAGAAAAAAAAGAACATTTGGAGATACGCGGATTATTTTAATCCCAAAATCCCTGAAAAATTCCAAATTAGCCTAAATGAAGGCTGGACTGCGCATCAGAAAATTTCAATTGGCGATATTTCGGCCGTCATAAAAAGAGAAGATCAAAACCCAAATGGTTCGCATAAGGATAGAAGTCTAGCTTATCACGTTTCAAAAGCATTTATGGAGGCAAGGAAAGCTCTTGTGATATCTTCTTCGGGTAATGCCGCCATATCTGCTGCGGCTTATGCTAAGGAGGCTGGAATTAAACTTGTGGCGGCTGTTTCTCCAGACACTCCAAAATACAAGCTAAATCGTTTAAAAAGTTTTGAGCCCATTATTATTTTATCTAAAAAAGCGCCGCGTATTGCCAATTTTATTTCGGCTCGGTACAAAATTGAAAACCTAAGGCCATCCTTAAACGATACCGCCATGGAGGGCTACAAGTCGCTGGCACTAGAAATTTCTGAGAGGGAAGAGAGAGTTGACGCAATATTTTGTTATGCAACTTCCGGAGCTACTGTTCAGGCGCTTGGCGGGCAAATGCTGGAATTATTTAAAAAAGGCTTGATTAGTTATCTTCCGGAGCTTCATGTGGTCCAAAGCGGAAAAATTTATTCAATTGTTGGCGGTCTTACGCAAATAAATATCGGAGAAACAAACGCCGGTTACTTGGGCATAAAAACCACGCCAAGAAAAGAATCGATCATAAAAACTGTGAAAGAAACTGGCGGAACAGGTTGGCACATAACAGGGGACGCTATAGAAAAAGCTCAAAAAATACTTATCGGTTTCGGGGTGAATACTTCGGATGAAGGCTGGGCAGTCTTGGCTGCCATGAAGCAATATCTGGCCAAAATCCCTTCGAAAAAGGTTTTAGGTATAATGTCGGGGGCGGTTTATATTTGGGAAGATATAAGTGCGGAAACATTTTCAGCCGACACGCCTGAGGATATAATTAATCTTAAACTGGAGCAAAAAATTGAAATATAATTTACCGGATAATATTGTTTTTGTGGTCAACGATTTTTCTAAAGCCGTTGGAATTCTAAAAGTATTTCCTAATGTTTCAGTAGTGACTTTTAAAAGCGCTTCCACAGATATGATCAAAAGCAAAAGAGTTTTTACGGTTTTAGCGGGCAAAAATACCAAAACAATTGATCTCTTAAAAAATAGGGAAGTGGCAGCTTTTTTAAAGGGGAAAAGAGTGGTTGTTTTTAAAAACTTGCCGGCAATTGAAATTTACGCCAAAAAAAATAATTTTGAAGTTTTAAACCCTGACTGGAGAATATCATTTGATCTCGAAGATAAATTAAAAACAGCGAAACTGATGAGCAAAATTGACGCGCCCCAGCCAAAATATTTAATTGAAAACGTGAATGATATAAATTATGAAGAAATAAAAGGTAAGCTCGGAGGGCCCTTTGTTATTCAGTTTGCAAGGGGAATGGCCGGCAGCAGCACCTATTTAATAAAAAACGAAGAAGATTTGAGTCAATTAAAAAAGAATTACATGAGTTTTAAGGCCAAATATCTCAAGTTTATAGAAGGGGAAACTTGGACTTTGAATGCGGTATGCGGTAGAATTTCGGTTATTGGAAAACCTTTTAGGCAGCTTTCGGGCGACCCTAAATTTAATAATTATTGGGGTGGAACATTCGGTAATGATTTTACTGTTAGCTTAGATAGGGAAATAGAGTTAAAAATTATCGGGGATGCCAAAATAATTGCAGATGAAATGTACAAAAAAGGATTTTGGGGTTTTTTCGGGTTAGACTTTGTCGTTTCAAAAAATGGGCATTTTTTTATTGAAATAAACCCTCGTTTTACGGCTTCAGTATCGCTTTATACCTTTATGGAAGATGCATCAGGACTAGCGCCACTTTTTTATCAGCATCTTAGGGAAGCTTTGGGAGAAGAATGTATTAAGGAAAATGATCGGCTTCAAACCGCTTTTGAATATTCGCAGTTTTTTCTTCGAAACCTAGAGTCAAAAGAAATAATTATTCACAAGAAATCGGGTCTTTATGATGAAAACCTAAATCTTATTTTAGAAACAGTTGATTATAATGCGCTAAATAAAGATAAAGAAATTTTGGCAATAGTTGACTCCGGCAAAGAAATAAAAAAAAATATCCAATACGCAAATATTGTTGTCAAAAGTAGTGCCTTAGGAAACGATAAAACAAAAAACAAGATTTATCAAATTACAGAAATATTGAGGTAATAAAGAACAAATATTTTATTCTTTTTGATTTTGTTGTACAATGTAGATTAGAAGAGTAATAAGTTTTTTAAAAAATACCATTTAACAAAGGAGGCGGCTAATGCTTGAACAATTATTTGGTTCTAAAACAAGGGTTAAATTGCTTAGTATGTTTTTTAATAATCCGCAACGATCTTTTTTTGTAAGAGAAATTACCAGAAAGATTAATGAACAAATAAACTCGGTCAGAAGAGAGCTGGCCAATCTTCAGGATTTGGGTATCGTTGTTTCTTTGGCCAAAAATGGCAAACTTTATTATGGTCTCGATAATAAATATGAGTTTGCCCGCGAATTTAAATCAATTTTTAAAGTAGCTGATGTTCCTCAAAAGGAAGATAATGAAGAGAAGTTGGCGGTTAAGTTTAAGAGGACAGGCGTCATGGAAATGGTTTTAATGCTGGGCTATTTTGTGGGCGATCATGAAAGCCAGATTGATCTTTTTATTGTCGGCAAAGCTGATAAAAAGAAATTGAAGCATCTGGTTGATGAGCTTCAAAAAGATGCCGGCAAAGAACTTAATTTCTGTATTATGCCAAAAGAAGAATATCAATATAGAAATACTCTTTATGATCGTTTTATTATGGATGTAATGAGTCATCCAAAAATCACTTTAATTAATAAAATTCAGAGTAACTTAGGAGCTTTAAATGAATAAAGACAGAATTACCGTCGACATTAGTTTTTGGTCTGTAATAAGGGTACTTTTGGCAATTGGTTTTTTGGGTTTAGTTTTTTATCTTCGCGAAATTGCCATCCAAATTTTTATGGCCCTTATTTTAGCTTCGGCAATACAGCCAATTATTGATAAGGCCAAAAAACGAAATATACCTAAGGTATTGGCAATATTGGGTGTAATAGTGGCAATATTGGGCCTCATTGTTTTAATGTTTGAGCTTATTGTCCCGCCGCTTTCCCAGCAGTTGGGAGATTTTATTGCTTTCCTACCTTCATATTTAGATGAAGCAGCTAAAAAAATCTTCGTCTCAAATCCCGATTTTGCACAGGAACTATCCAATCAGGCCATAAATTATATTAAAAACTTTAGATCAATTCCAACTGGTTTTGTTTCCAATATATTCTCTACCGCCATGAATATCTTTTCTTTCTTTGTAAGTACGGTCTTGGTTCTGGTAATGACTTTTTATATGCTTATGGAAAAGGGCGGGGTCGGAAAATCAATGCTAAAATACATGCCTTTTAAAAGGCAGGAATTGGCTTCGGAAATATTAGATAAAATAACTTCAAAACTGGCAATTTGGCTTAAAAGCCAATTGGTCCTATCTTTATTTGTCGGATTTATAACCTTTGTTGTTCTTACTTTTTTGGGCATAGATTTAGCTTTGGCGTTAGCTTTATTTGCAGCTATTATGGAACTTGTGCCGGTAATTGGGCCACTTATTTCTGCAGTTCCCGCTGTCCTAATTGCTTTAACGATAAGTCCAAACAAAGCCTTGTGGGTAATAGTTGCCTATCTAACAATTCAGCAGGTGGAAAATCATATTCTTGTTCCCCAGATAATGAAAAAGGCTTTGGGTTTAAGTCCGTTAGTCATCATTATTGGTATCTTAATTGCAACAAAATTGATCGGTTTTGCGGGAATTTTATTAGCGGTTCCCGTCATTTCGGCTCTTGCTGTCATCACCGAAGAATTATATTCTAAAAAAACTCGTAAAACTTAAAACTTGAGAAAAGGAGAGAAAATTGGAAATCTTATATTTTGGACACAGCGCTTTTAAATTGGTCGGAAAAAACATCCATGTAGTAATTGATCCTTATAGCGAGTCAAGTAAACTTGGGGCCAAACCCATCAAAACCTCTGCCGATGTTGCTTTGGTTACGCATGATCATTGGGACCATAACAATATCGCTGCTATTTCTGGAGATCCGGTTGTTTTTGATATGCCCGGAGACTACGAGGTTAAAAGCATCACTTTTAAAGGCATAAATTCGAAGCATGGGAATAATGCAGAACTTCCGAATACTATTTTTACGATAAGGATGGAAGATTTGACAATTGCCCATTTAGGTGATTTGGGAGAAGTTTTAAGTCCGGCTCAGCTTGAAAGAATGAGCGAAGTCGATATCTTGATGGTACCGGTTGGTGGAAAATTTACCATTAATCCTGAGCAAGCAGTTGAAGTTATAAACCAAATAGAACCGAAAATTATTATACCCATGCACTATAATATGGGACCAAAGGATGATATTTTGCCTGTCAGCAAATTCATCGAAGCAATCGGCATGGAACCGGAAAAATTACCCAAGCTGAAAATTACTAAAAAAGATTTACCAGAAGAACCAAAGCTCATTGTACTCGAAGCACAATAGCAATGAACTATAATGGTACCCAAAATTTAGACACCAAAAAGACCCCTACTACCTGGTAAAATAAGAGGTAGAAAGGATCAAAAAATGAAGAAACAATTCACACCA
>MNYC01000049.1 GCA_001872945.1 bacterium CG2_30_37_16 | reverse complement strand
AAATCTAAAAGAGATATTAAAGATAACTGCGGGGATACGCCTTAAGAGTGGTCCAATTACTTCTTAACGGGTATTTCGGCATTAAGGAAAAATTAATGAAAGGAGAAAGTAAGGTTAAAATCAAAAAAAGCTCAAAAAAAACAGCAAATTAGAAGGGCTAACCGCCCTAAAAACAAACTTTTCCTTACTTAATTAACACTCTTATCAAAACTAGAGATAGTTTGATTTAAATAAATTGTTTTTCAACGGTCTCTTTTAAAAATCAATTTTTTTATGCCTGATATAAATGCTTTCTAGTAAGCCAACTGCAATAAGGTTCACAATAATTGCTGTTCCACCGGCACTAATAAATGGCAAGGGTATACCCGTAACGGGCATAATCCTAATATTCATGCCAATATTAATAAAAACGTGAGCAAAAAACATTACTGCCGTTCCTGAAGCAATAAACATGCCAAAAGTATCTCTGGAAAGTTTGGCAATTATAATCATGCGGTACAGTAAGACCGCAAACAACATAAGCAAAATGACGGCGCCCAAAAATCCCATTTCTTCGGCTAGTACAGCAAAAGCAAAGTCCGTATGCTGCATCGGTAGAAAATTTAAATGACTCTGTGGCCCGTAACCCATTCCCCTACCATAAACTTGCCCGGACCCAATTGCAATTAGAGCTTGCTCAACATTCCAACCTTTGTCTAAAGGGTCGCTCGCAGAACCACTAAAAAGAGTTGAAATTCGATTTCTTTGATAATCGTGCAAGGTAAACCACATAAGAGGAAGCATGGCGAGGATTATCAGAAAAATTTTTAGTAAAGTGGACCGTTTGATATTAGAAACAAACAGCATTCCTGCCCAAATTAGAAATAAAATAATGGCCGTCCCGAGATCCGGTTCCATTATAACCATAATTACCGGAATTAAAATATAAATGGCCGAAATAAGAATGTGTCTTATTTTCCACATTTCTTCATTATGCTCGGCAAAGTATTTGGCGAGACAAAGAATAGAAAAAACTTTGGCAATTTCAGATGGCTGTAGCCTAAAAAATCCAAGGTCTATCCATCTTCTTGCACCTAAAACCTGCGTACCAAAAAGATCTACAGCCAGAAGAAGTAGGAGCATTATTACGTATATAAGACCGCTATATCTTTTAAAAAGCCGGTAGTCAACTCTGGTTAAGATAAAGAAAAAAAATAGTCCGATAGCACCAAACATCAGTTGGGATAAGGCTTTATTTTCTCCGCCGGATATGGAAAAAGTTGCACTGTAAACCGTCAATATTCCCAAACTAAACAACAATATAACAACAGAAAATAATATCCAATCAAAATTTTTGAGATATTTATTGATCATGTTTATTCATTCTACCACGAGATCCCAAAATCTTTAGGCTTTTTTTATTTCAACTTTTATCTTTTTATCATTTACAGTTAAATTCTTTCCCTCATCAGCCAAATCACTTTCTTTTAATAACTTAACTTTAGCTCCATCTATAAAAACTTTATGGTTCGTGGCCTTAACTAAATCCTCATCGTCAGTCTCGTAGCTTAAAATAATTTCATCCTCTATTGATAGACCGATCTCTTTTCTTAAAACCTGAATCTTCCTTAGAAGCTCTCTAGCTAAACCTTCCGACTCTAGTTCTTTAGTAATATTGATATCAATTACAATATCTAGCCCTTTTTTATAATTCAAAGATTCGGCTGATTTACGCACATAGCTTTTATTATCAGAGCTGCAGAGCTTAATATTTAGCTCTTCAAGAAGAATCCTTTGCATGTCTTTTACAATGGGATCCTTACCGTAGGTGGCCCAAACTTTTGATAATGGTTGTCTGACTTTTATTTTTGACCTATCTCTAATAGAAAGTCCCATTTCTACAAATTTTCTCAAGACGTCCATGTCTTCTTCTAATTTATTATCAATAACATCCTTACTAGCTAGGGGGAAATCCGATAAGTGAATTGATTCATTTGCTTTGGAATCTAAATTTAAAACCAGATTCTGGTATATCTCTTCTGTTACAAATGGCATATATGGCGCCAGCAATTGACAAAGTTTAACCAAAACTTCGTAAAGGGTATTTAAAGCCTCCTTATCCCGAGCTGCAAAACGTTTTCGGTTTCTTCTTATGTACCAGTTAGAAAGATCGTCAATAAAATCTCCAATAGCTCTAGCGGCGATTGGCAATTCATAATTATCCAATTCTTCCGTAACCGTTTTTATAGTATTATTTAGCCGCGATAAAACCCATTTATCAAGAATATCCTTATTTTCTACATTCTCCGGTTTAAAATTGGCGATTAAGGCATAGGTTACAAAGAAAGAATATGAATTCCATAATTTTAAAACAAGACCTTTAATAACTTCATCTACGCCTTTTTCTGAAAAATTTAGATCGCCTCCTTTTACGGCTGGTGAGGACAAAAGATAAAAGCGCATGGCATCAGCGCCATATTTATCCATAATAGCGGTCGGATCGGGATAGTTCTTGAGTCTTTTAGACATCTTCTGGCCATCTTCTGCTAGAACGATTCCGTTAACTGCCACATTTTTATATGGCGACTTACCAAAAAGCGCCGTTCCTAAAATCATTAGAGAGTTAAACCAGCCTCTTGTTTGATCGATACCTTCGGCAATAAAATCGGCTGGGAAATCACGCTCAAATTTTTCTTTGTTTTCAAAGGGATAATGGATGGATCCATAAGGTACACTTCCGGAGTCGAACCATACATCCAATACCTCTCCGGTTAATTTTGCCTTACTGCCGCATGAGCAATTTAATTCTAGATCCATTATTTTATGTAAATGTATATCCCCAATTTTCCTATCCGTTTTATCTTCTAAATCCTTAATGCTTCCCATAACCTGACTTTCGCCACAATCCTTACATCGCCATATGGGAATTGGCACACCCCAAAAACGGTTTCTAGAAATGTTCCAGTCCGGTGCTCCTTCTATAAGATTAGCAAATCTGCCCTTCCCAACAAATTCTGGAACCCAATGAACGTCATTGTTATTTTTAGCCATTTGCTCTTTTAGATTTGTCATTTTAACAAACCAACTATCGATTGCCTTATAAATTAGAGGCGTGTCACATCTCCAGCAAAATGGATAAGAATGTTTATAATCCTCAACTTTTATAACTTTATTGCCAAGATTTTCTATTATTTTTAAATTAGTTTCTGATTTTATGACACTTTCACCGGCCCATTCCGACACCTCAATTTCAAATTCCCCCATATCGTTCACCGGCATAAAAAAAGCAATGTCGTTTTCTTTAGCCACCTTATAGTCATCTTCACCAAAAGCAGGTGCAATGTGGACAATTCCGGTGCCATCTCCGGTGGTTACAAAATCGCCGGTTATGACCTCAAAAGCTTTTTCTTCGCCTTTATAATAATCAAATATTGGTTTATATTTTTTACCTTTTAGGTTTTGTCCACTAAACGTCTCTACAACATTATTTCCAATTATATCTTGATAATGCTCTAAACGATCTTTTGCGATAATAAATTTCTCTTTTTCATTTTGAACTTTTATGTAATCAATATTTCCACCAACTGCCAAAGCCAAGTTTCCCGGTAACGTCCATGGCGTTGTGGTCCAAGCTAAAAAGAAAGTATTTGGCTCATCTGACGATTCGAATTTTACGGTGATAGCTTTATCTTGCTTATCTTGGTAAGTGCCGGGCATACCCACTTCAAAAGCCGAAAGTCCGGTAGCACATCTTGGGCAATATGGCATTACTTTATGACCAGAATAAACTAAGTCTTTATCCCATAGAGACTTAAATACCCACCAAACCGATTCCATATACTCCGGCTCCATGGTAATATAAGCATTTTTCATATCAACCCAGCGACCTGTTCTTTCTACAATTTTTTCCCAGGTATGAGCAAATTCCAAAACTTTTTCCCGGCATTTTTCGTTAAACTTATCAATGCCCATCTCTTTAATATGAAGTTTAGTTTTAATATCTAATTCCTTTTCAACAATATTTTCAATTGGTAAGCCATGCGTATCCCAACCCCAAATTCTATCAACTCTGTAGCCTTGCATGGTTTTATATCTGGGGATAACGTCTTTTATAGTACCAGCCAGCAAATGACCATAGTGCGGAAGACCTGTAGCGAATGGAGGGCCATCATAAAAAGAGAACGATTTTTCATGTGACCTTTTAGAAAGCGTTTTTTCGAATGTTTTATTTTTATTCCAAAATTTTAAAATATCTTTTTCCATTTCCGGAAAATTTGGTCTTGGACTTACTGGTTTCAACATAATGACTCCCTTTTTTTAAATCCTAAATTTTAATATCTAAATACTAAACAATATCTAAATTCAAAGGTTTTAAACATTAGATATTTGAATTTGTTTAGCATTTCATGCTTAGATATTAGAATTTCAAAGTTCTCTTTTTATATAAAAATATCCCTAAGAATTCTCTTAAGGACCCCTTCGGCTATGCTCAGGGCGGTACCACCTTAATTTCCTTCGACAAGCTCAGGACTTCGTCTCTTTATGTCTGGGGACAACTTGATTACAGCTTTAACGGGCTTATCCGACCGGTTCTAGTGCTATCTTGTCATTCTGAACTTGATTCAGAATCCATTCATACGGATTCCGGTTCAAAGCTCGGAATAACAGAACGGGTTCTTCCGGCAGCTAATCCGGTGATGGCCGGACTTGAACGCTTTTATAATGATATTATATCTAAAAATAACTTAGATATCAAGAATTGTTCCTACTAATAACCAATAAACCCATTTATCTATCGGCCAATTTACAAACCCCCGCCATAATTTGTTGTAAGTTTGTAATTTCCGGGCGGTAAGTCTAAAATCTCAGCCTTTAAAGTATACTTTTTAGGTTTACACAGGAAGCATCTTTTTGAAATCGGGGTTAGTCGTAAAGTATCACTATCTTCCATTTTTACAGAAAGTGCTGAATAATCGTATCCCTTAGGTTCCCTGAATGTAAAGATAAAAGGAAGTGTCGCTCCTCTTTCGCCCAAATCGATAATCGGAGTTAAAGCTTCCGGACCAATTTCTTCCTTTTTGACGTCCTTTATTTCTACTTTTACATCCATAACAGAGCCGCTGTAATTGTTATCAATGACTTGCGCAACATACCATATCGCAAAAACAGTAAGTACCAATAATAATATTTTTTTCTTCTTTCCCTTCATATAATTAATTTAACACAAAAAAATAGGACTGCAAGTGTTGCAATCCTATTGATAAATTAATTTATCGTTATCTATTAGACTTCTATTAGGCTTCTGTCTGCTTACATAACTTGGCAAGATATGTTTTAGAAAGACAAATTATCTTTCTAATTATTTCCTCAACATGTAGCAAGATGATTTTATCTTCATCATCATCTCCTTCATTCCAATCGACATTTTCATAACTGAACTCGATTGCTCTAAATGATTGCTCTCCATCATTTATTTTTACTTGAGATGTTTAAGTCTTCGTCCATTTCTTTCCCACTTTCTAACACCATCCTTTTATTTTATTGTACTTTTCGCAACAATACTTTCCAGCCATCTACCGTCAACAACAATTTCTTTTTCTGAATTATAAAGACAATCAAGGACATTTACAGATTTATCATTAATTTTAATATCTCTCTCATCAAATGTTACATCATCCCTAAAATCATCCTCAACGCTTAATAGAAATAGATCGAATATACCTATAACGTAATTTAGAATATTTTTATGGTTCCCTGTAAATCTTTCTTTTTGGATATCTATTGTTAATCCTATTTTGCCCCAAAATTCCTCAAATATAATGTCATATAGCTTGATACTGAGCACGCCTTCCTGTCTCTTGCTTGTTTCCTCAAAATGCTTATTCGCTTCTTCTAATGAATCTAATTTCGCTCCGCATACGTTACAATGATGGGTCACATCTTTCGGCCATTTTTCACTCATTTTAAAAACACCACCTTTTGTTAATGTGCTTAATTTCAGGTGGTATTTTATCAAATTATTGGCATTTAATCAATTTTTATATTCTGAGCGATGCTTCCTAACAATTTTGAGCCTGGCTAAGCTTCTTATAAGCTCTGCTTCGGCTTCAGCAAAGCCTTCCGCATCATCAATTGATTCCTGCATGAGTTTTTCAGCCCTTTTTCTCGCTTCTATTGCCTCTTTTTCAGAAATTTCGTGCAGATGCTCGGCGCTGTCTGCTATAACTATTACTTTTCCGCCTTCCTCAACATGAACAAATCCGCCTAGAAGAAGGGTGATTCTTTTCTCTTCGCCATTTTTTACAATCATTTCGCCCGGAATTATTTCACCAATTAAAGGAACGTGCCCTGCTAAAACAGTAATTTCCCCGTCTTTGGTAGGCAATGTGACTTCTTCAACTTCTTCCTCAAAAATAACTCTTTCGGGCGTCGTAACTTGTATTTTAAATTTCTTCATATATTTTGACCTATAATCCCTTATTGCTTTACTTCGTCAATTGAACCCTTCATATAAAAAGCCTGCTCCGGTTTATTATCGTGGTTGCCCTCTAAAATTTCTTTAAATCCTCTAATTGTTTCGGCAAGTGTTACATATTTGCCTTTAACTCCGGTAAAGACCTCCGCAACAAAGAACGGCTGAGATAAAAACTTCTGAACTTTTCTAGCCCTCGCTACTACTTTTTTATCTTCTTCTGAAAGCTCGTCCATACCTAAAATTGCAATAATATCTTGAAGGTCTTTATACCTTTGCAATACATTCTGAACGCCTCTAGCAACCTCATAGTGTTCTTTGCCGACATTTTTAGGATCTAACGCCTGCGACGTGGAATCTAGCGGATCAACGGCCGGATAAATACCCAGCTCGGTAAGAGATCTTGCCAAAACCACCGTTGAATCTAGATGTGAGAAAGTAGTTGCCGGGGCCGGATCTGTTAAATCGTCAGCCGGAACATAAACAGCCTGAACAGAAGTAATTGACCCTTTATCGGTAGAGGTAATTCTTTCTTGAAGTTCACCCATTTCTGAAGCCAAAGTTGGCTGATAACCAACCGCGGAGGGAACTCTTCCAAGTAATGCCGAAACTTCGGAACCTGCTTGAGTAAATCTAAAAATATTATCCACAAACAATAAGATATCTTTATTTTCTTCGTCTCTAAAATACTCACTCATGGCAAGAGCAGACAAGGCAACTCTAAGTCTTGCTCCCGGCGGTTCATTCATCTGGCCAAAAACCATGGCGGTCTTATCCAATACTCCGGATTCTTTCATTTCGTGATAAAGATCGTTTCCTTCTCTTGTTCTTTCGCCGACACCGGCAAAAACGGAATAACCGCCATGCTCAGCCGCCAAGTTTCTAATAAGTTCTGTAATAACAACCGTTTTCCCAACACCGGCACCTCCAAATAGACCAACCTTGCCGCCCTTAATAAACGGACAAATTAGATCAATAACTTTAATACCTGTTTCAAATATTTCGGTCGTTTTTGATTGCTGGGCATAAGTTGGCGCTTCTCGATGAATAGGATATCTTTTTTTAATTCCATTTGTTTCAGTGCCATCAATAGTTTTACCCAAAACATCAAACATGTGCCCTAATACTTCGAAACCAACCGGCACAGAAATCGGCCCACCGGTATCTGTAACATCCTGACCTCTTTTTAACCCATCCGTCGAACTCATCGAGACGGTTCTAACCACACCCTCACCAAGATGCTGCTCTACTTCCACAACCGGCCCATCTTTAATTTCAAGCGCGTTATAGATTTTCGGAATTTCACCCTCAAAACGAATATCCACAACCGGACCCAAAACCTGAACTATCTTCCCTGCATTTCTTATCATATTTGCTCCATTTTAATTATAAATTTGTTCTATTCCCTTAATTAATAAATCCAAATGTCAAATTTAGAAAATTTAAAATTAGGATTTCATTTGGCATTTGAAATTTGTAATTTGACATTTCCCTCCTTACCCTTCTAGCGTCATTTTGCCTGCGGAAATTTCGGCAATTTCTCTGGTAATGGTTGCCTGCCTTGTTTGATTATAGGCAAGCGTTAAGTCATCTATTAATTCAACCGCATTTTCGCTGGCATTTTTCATGGCCATCATTCTGGCCGAATGTTCTGACGCTATTGATTCCAACATTGATTGCCAAATTTTAATTTCCATGAGCCTTGGAATCAAATCGTCCAGTAATGCGTGCTTTTCCGGCTCAAAAACAATTCTTTCCTGACTTAAACTCTTTTGTTTGTTTTCAAGCGGCAATAGCTTAGTTGCTGTTGGCTCTTGAGCAAGAGTTGACACAAAATGCGTGTAAACCAATTTAATTCCCTTATATTTTCCGGAAACAAAATCGTCTGTAATTATTTTGCTTATTGGTAAAATATCCTTAATTTCTGGTTTTTCCTCAATTTTTGTAAAATCAGCGATTATATTTTTTCCCAAAACCCTAAGCAAGTCCCGACCCTTTCTTCCTATGGTTAAAAAGTCCGTATCTCTATCTTTCGATAAATCTAATACCATTCGAATTGCTTTCGAATTTAAACCCCCGCATAAACCTCTATCGGAGGTAATTATAACCACCAATTGTTTTGTTGCCTCGTTGTCGGGTAATAAAAAGGGATGATCAGCCTCATTTATATCAGTTACTAAATTCCAAAGAATAGCCTCAGCCGCTTCGCTGTAATTTCTAGATGCTGCGTTTATGGCAATCGCCTTTTGCATTTTTATAACCGAAATAAGTTCCATCGCCTTAATTATCTGCTTGGTACTAACGACTGACTTGATTCTTCTTCTAACCTCTTTTGCTGAAGCCACTAAAACTCCTCTGTCACTTTTTTAAGAATATTTATTAATTCTTTCTCTATTTCTTCTGTTAGATCGCCTTCTTTAGCTAGTTTTCCCGCAAAATCTTTACCCTTACCGTCTAAATAATCGAAAAGATTATTCTCAAATAATTTAACCTTATCTAACTCCGTGTCGTCTAGAAATCCGTTTGTTCCGGCATATATAATGGCAACCTGCTTTTCAACTGCAAGTGGCACATATTGATCCTGCTTTAATATTTCCACCAGCCTTTTTCCTCTTTCAATTTGTTTTCTGGTTTCCTCGTCTAAATCGGAAGCAAATTGGGCAAATGACTGTAATTCTCTAAACTGAGCAAGTTCTAATCGTAGTTTTCCCGCAACTTTTTTCATACATTTTTTTTGTGCCGCAGAACCAACTCTGGAAACTGACAAGCCAACATTTAGCGCTGGCCTTATGCCCTGATAGAATAAATCACTTTCCAAGAATATTTGACCATCAGTAATAGAAATTACATTTGTAGGAATATAGGCCGAAATATCGCCGGCCTGAGTTTCTATAATTGGAAATGCGGTAATTGAGCCGCCGCCATACTTTTCATCTCTTCTACAAGCTCTTTCTAAAAGTCTTGAATGAAGATAAAAAACGTCTCCGGGATAGGCTTCTCGTCCCGGCGGCCTTCTAAGCAGCAGAGAAACTTGTCTATATGACCAAGCGTGCTTTGACAAATCATCGTAAATTATAAGAACGTCTTTGCCCTGATCCATAAAGTATTCGGCGATAGTAACGCCCGAATATGGAGCAATGTATAGATATGGCGCCGGATCGGAAGCACTTGCCACGACAATAATTGTATTTTTTAAGGCGTCATTTTCTTCCAAAATAGCAACCATTTTAGCCACTTTTGATCTTTTTTGACCGATAGCCACGTAAACACAGATTACATCTGAATCTTTTTGATTAATTATGGCATCTATGGCAATGGCAGTTTTCCCCGTTTGCCTGTCGCCGATAATAAGCTCTCTTTGCCCTCTGCCGATTGGGATCGCAGAATCTATTGCCTTAATGCCTGTTTGCAACGGTTCGGTGACCGATTTTCTAGAAATAACGCCCGGAGCAATTTTTTCTACCGGATAAAATTCTTTTGCATTATATTCGCTCTTGCCATCGATAGATTCTCCAAGAGGACTTACTACTCGTCCTTTTAGCTCATCAGAAACCGGAATTTCTAAGATTCTTCCTGTTGTTCTTACCTCATCCCCCTCATTAACACTATTACCCTCTCCCATAATCATTATGCCTACAGCATCTTCCTCAAGGTTTAGAGCAATGCCGTAAACTCCGGATTTGAATTGAACCATCTCAAAGGACATCACTTCCGACAAGCCGATAGCCTTACAAATTCCATCACCGACCGAAATTACCTTTCCGGTTTTATATGTTTTGGGATCAGTCTTAATTCCGGATAATTCTTCTTCAAGTTTTTTTATTAAATATTCTTTACTGTTTATCATTTATGCTCCTAAAGCTTCGTATTTATGATTCTTTCTATTATTTGATTAATTCTTTCCCTGCCGCTACCATCCACAACCGTTTCGCCAATTTTTACTATTATGCCCGCAATAATTTCAGAATTAACCCCAAATTTTACATTTATAGGGTCTTTAATCTTCAGGGACTTGATAATTTCACTTCTTTCGGATTCGGAAAGTTCCTTAGCGCTTGTAATTTCGACGTAACTCAAGTCAAATTCGTTCTGGTCTTTGATGCTGCCTATAATTGATTTGATTTTGTTTGGATAAAGCTTGGCGATCCTAGCTGCATATCCTTTTAAATCAGCAGCATCTTTTCCGAACGATTCTCTAATTAAAACCTTAGCAATTTCTGTTGATCCAAGCATCTAAATCCCAACCTTTTTTGCATCGCTAAGTGCATCTTCAGTTAATTTTAGATTAACATTTTTATAATCCGCTTCCATAAAAGCTATCACAGATTTTTCCACAACACCTGCTATTTCGTTTTTGACTTCTGCAAGTATTGCTAGTTTCTCTTTTTCAGCCTCGTCTACTGCATTCTCGATAATTTTTTTTGCTTTAATACCAGCATCTTTAATCATAGAGGCTTTAGTCTCTTCAATCGCTTCTCTGGCTTCGCTTATTATCTCGGTTGCTTTCCCTTTTGCCTTTCCTATTACTTCTTTTTCCGTTTCTTTAATATCTACTAGTTTCTTTTCGATTTCTTCAGCATTCTCTAGTGATTTTTCAATTTTTTTTGACCTATCCTCAAGTATCTTTAAAATCGGCCTATATAGTAATTTATATAAAATAAAAAGCAGAAGACCAAAATTAATACCTTGAGCAATGAGTAACTTAGGATCAACTCCCAAGTTGTGTAATGCGTCCATATATATTCCCTACACAAACTTTAATATTAATGCGATAACTAGGGCAAAGATTGCTATTCCTTCCGTAAAAGCTGCCATTAGGATCATGTTTGACTGAATCTTGCCTGAAGCTTCGGGATTTCTACCTATTGATTCTAGGGCCCCTTTACCGATCATCCCAAGGCCGATACCGGGACCAACTGCGCCAAGTCCGATGGCGATAGCTGCCGCAATTAACTGTGCTGCTTCTTTTTCCATGTAAATTCTCCTTTTATTTGATTATTTATTTAATGACTCTCACTATGAGCAACTGTTGCCATAGACATAAAAACTATAGATAACATCGTGAAAACAAGCGCCTGAACAGCCCCAACAAAAATCTCCATTATATAGAAGGGTAACGGAATAACATATGGAACCAATGTTGACATAACTGCAAGTAAAACTTCTCCCGCAAAAACATTGCCAAATAACCTAAAGGAATATGAAATGATTCTTGATACTTCCGATACCAGCTCAATAATCCCAACAAAGAAATTTACAGGTGACGAAAAATTAATGAACTTTCCAGCATATTTTCTGATTCCAATTGCGGTAATTCCTAGGATTTGAACAGTAATGACAGTAACTACGGCTAGAGCTATAGTTGTATTTAAATCGGCTGTTCCGGCTCTAAGCAGGGGAACCAATACATTCTTTCCTTCAGCATTTGTTTCATGAAACCCGATGGAACCGAATCCCGGAATAAGCCCCATCCAGTTATTTAATAATATAAAAATAAAAAATGTAGCAATTAAAGGAAAGATTTTCTTGGTTAACTTTCTATCCTTCATGATGCCGTTAGTTAAATTAAACAACGCTTCTATAATATATTCAAAAATATTTTGAATGCCTTTAGGCACCTGTTCCATTCTTTTTGTTGCAAAATACGCCAAAATGCTTAAAATCCCGAATACTAACCATGCCGCAAGCATGCTATTGGTAAAAGGAAATGATCCTATATGAAATATCGGTTCTGCAGAAATTGAAATATGCACTTAATCTTCTTTCGTAAATTTTTTAATCATCCTATAAATGGAATAAGAAGACATAAAAAGCGATAAAAAAATACCAACAAATATGAATGTTGGTTTAGTTTGCAGCTTTGTGTCTATCCAGTTACCAGCAATAACCATTAAGGCAAGCGGCAAACTAATTCTCCATCCAATTTCGATAAAAATTGGAGTTAGCGCCAAGTTTTCTTTATTATTTCCACTCATCTTCAAGAAACCAATCTAAAAATACCATCTTGGACAAGGTGGTACCCAAATTTTTAACCACAGATAGTATAGTAGGGAAAAAGAGAAAAATCAATAAGTTTGAAAAAACATTTTAATTTGTCTCCAAATCTATGTGTTTTATAGCCGGAACCTCCGCGCAAATAGTGCATTCCAAGCTGTCAATTTCTTTGCCGAGAGTTCTTGTTACTTCATCGGCAAACTCCGAGCAAAACTTTACGAAATCATGATATGTATCGATTTCATCAAATTCTTTCTTAAAATCCCTCGATCTAAGTATTTTTTTAGCCAAAACCCTGCCATCTATTTCTATTTCCGCCTTTATTCTATAACCATCCGTAGTAATTACCGCAGTTTTTAAATCATGTACAGATTCAATGAGAGATTGTCGTTTTAAAATTGTGGATATCTCTTTTTGTACATGTTTGGGTACCGCTTTAGCCAAAAGATAATCCCTGTTAAGCTTAATAAGCATTATCGCCATAAATCCGAGTAACAAACCAATAAGAACGGAACCAATCCCATCAAAATAATAGATTCCGGTTATTTCGGTTAGAATCAAAGACATAAAGGCAATAACGATACCGATTAATGCAACCGAGTCTTCACAAATTACTGCTAGGATAGTCGGATCAGCTGAATTTTTTAGATGCTTGATTAAAGAACCCTTTCTCCCATGAGCTTTAAGTTCGGTAAAAGCAACATATAGGGTGTAAGATTCAAAAATAAAAGATAAAAAGAGAATCAAAAATAACCATGAGGATAGATGGGCTTTTTCGTGGAGAATTAAAGCATTTATACCATGATAAGTGGTAACGCCGGCGCCAAGGAAAAATATTCCGCAAGCCGAAATAAGCGCCCAAAAAAATCTTTCCTGCCTATAGCCATAATTAAATTTATCGTCAGCCGGCTTTTCGCCCCGTTTAATACCAACCATCAGCAAGGCTTGATTTGCAGTATCAGCAATCGAGTGTATACCTTCTGAAAGCATAACCGCTGAACCCGAGAAGGCAAAACCCACTATTTTAAGTGATGCAACCAAAAAATTTCCAATTACGGCCGACAAAACACTTTTAAGGCCGACTGGCCTTTCATTGGTCACTTTTAGTCTCCTTAAGCTCTAAAATTTTTTCCCTAAAATTTTGACCTGAAATTATTTTAATATTACTTATACCTATGCTAAATTTATCGGAAATCATTTTTATAATTGCTTTATTAGCCAGGTTGCCCGCTGCCGGTGCTGTTGTTCTGACAATATAAGTTCCGTCTTTTTCATAGATTAAATTAGTATGCGACTTTGGATAAGCCTTAACATTAATTCTCATTTAATTTAGGTACCGATTAAAGCTGCCAAAATCTCATGCAATACTTTTATTAAAAAGAAAAATACTAGAGGTGAAAAATCCACTCCACCGGTTACGGGTACAAATTTTCTTACTGGATTAAGCATGGGATCTGTTATTTGGACGATAAAATCGCTTATTCTGCCTCTGGCATTCGGCAAACACGACAGGATAGCTCTTATAAACATAAGTACAATTAAGCTTGAGGCTGATACGTCTAAAAAATTATGTAAAAATGGTTTCATTTAGTTTCATTTAAGTGAGTAGATAATATTTAACTTCTGATAATGGAGGAATTTCGCCCTTCCATCCCTGAATAAAGGTACCGTCATTTGTGGTAACGACCACGGAAGGCGTAGAGTAAATATCGTATATTTCAGCCTTGGCGATGCCATCAACTTCTTCGGTATCAACGGGTACAACTTCGTAATTATCTCTTTGAAGGGTATCATAAAAATCTTTCAAATAATTTTCTTCAATAACCGATATGTCCTTTTTTGAAAACACAAGAATTTTCATATAAATAATTATATCATGGATTGATGCGCAATTAAACTTAATAAAATCTTATATCACAGCTCAGGACATTTTTTAATACCAGTGTTTTTAGATTTTCCATTTCGGTCTCAGCAAAGCTTCTTTTCGTGGCATACTTTTCATCTAAAGTAACTCCTGATCTAAAGCTTTGCAGATACATTTTCCTGGCGCCTTTGATCATTATTCCAATTTCTTCGATATTTTTTTCATTATGCAGATCCGGCAAAACTGTGGACCGAAATTCGTAATTTATATATGAGTTTATAATTAAATCGATACTTTCCGCAATATTCTTGCCGCTTCCCTTAATATTTGTTGTTTGGTCATAGCTGCTTAAATTATTTTTTATGTCCATGGCTACATAATCCACTAATTTCTGGTCAAGTAATTTTTTTAGTTTTTGCGGATTCGAGCCGTTAGTATCTAGTTTTACCAAAAGCCCCAGATTTTTAATTTGCATAATGAAATCTTGCAAGTCTTTTTGCAGCAGAGGTTCTCCGCCCGATATGACAACTCCCTCTAGGGTATTCTTTCTTTTTTTAAAGAACTCCAAAACCTTCGCTTCATCCTCTAAAATGATATTTCTACCATCAATTAAATCAGGATTATGACAATATCCACAACGAAAATTGCAGCCCACTGTAAATATTGAGGCTGCAATTTTACCCGGATAATCGATAAGCGTAGTTTTCTGGAATCCCCCTATTTTCATTTCTAACAGGCTTCCTCATTCTCAAGCCTCAAGTTAAGCATTTTTCGGTCGTTATACTCTGATTGTTTGCCTTTATTCCATTGATGAACCGGCCTTATGTAGCCAACAACTCTGGAAAAAACTTCACAAGGCTGACGCAATGCTTCAATTTTGTTAACTTCTTCTGACATAATACTCTCCCTTATACCTTTACTTTGCTTTTTGTATTTAAATTTATGTTTAGCTGCTCCTTATACCCTATTTCCTCATCACATTTGGGACAGAATTTATGCTCGCCAGCCAAATAGCCATGTTTGGGACAAATGCTAAAAGTTGGAGTAAGCGTAAAATACGGGAGCTTATAGCTTTCAGCAATTTTTTTAACCAGTTTCTTATAGGCCTTGAGGTCATTAATTCTCTCACCAAGATAATTGTGTAGAACCGTTCCTCCCGTATAGCGTATCTGGAATTCTTCCTGAGCATCTAATAATTCGAATATGTCGCTGGTATATCCAACCGGATGCCATGATGAGTTAGTGTAGTATGGTTCGGCTCCATCCTTAAAGGCTGCTTCGTTGGCAACTTTAATTTCGGGATATTTTTTCTTATCGGCTCGGGCAAATTGGTATGTGGTTCCTTCTGCCGGAGTAGCCTCTAAATTATATAGGCTTCCTGTTTCGTGCTGAAAATCCAATATTCTCTTATTCATATAATCCATGACTTCTATGGCAAAATTTCGCGCTTTCACGTCTCCCATGTCTTTGTCCATAAAATTGATCATGGCTTCGTTCATGCCGTGAATACCAATTGTGGAAAAATGATTCTGCCAATATTTGCCGAACCTTTTAGCAACGTTATCCAAATAAACTCGCGCATATGGATACAACCCCTCAGTAGTAAACTTTTCCACAGTTTTCCTTTTCAAAACCAGACTTTCATGAGAAACATTCATTAGGTATTCGAGCCTTTCGAAGAATTCTTTTCTTGTTTTAGACAGAAATCCAACACGAGCTAAATTAATGGTAACAACGCCAATACTTCCGGTAAGAGGATTAGCGCCAAATAATCCGCCGCCTCTTTTTCGGAGTTCCTTATTATCAATTCTAAGGCGACAGCACATACTTCTTGCGTCATCAGGATCAATGTCGGAATTTACAAAATTTGAAAAATACGGGATACCATATTTAGCCGACATTTCCCAAACCGGATCCAAAACCGGATTCTCCCAATTAAAATCTTTCGTAATATTGTAGGTTGGTATTGGAAAAGTAAAAACCCTTCCCTTAGAGTCGCCTGCCATCATTACTTCGGCAAATGCTCTATTTAGCTGGTCCATTTCCTCTTGATAATCCTTGTATTTTTCTTTTTTCAGCTCACCACCAATTATCACATTTTCTTCGCCAATGAGCTTTGATGGAGTTAAATCCATCGTAATATTAGTAAACGGTGTCTGAAATCCAACCCTTGTTGGTACATTCATATTGAATACAAACTCCTGAAGACATTGCTTAACTTCATCGTAAGTTAACTTGTCGTATCTAATGAAAGGGGCCAGATATGTATCAAAATTAGAAAAAGCCACAGCACCGGCAACCTCACCCTGCAAAGTATAGAAGAAATTAACTATTTGGCCTAAAACGACGCGGAAATGTTTTGCCGGAGCGCTTTCAATTTTTCCTCTTACACCTCCAAAGCCTCTAAGCAAGAGATCCTTTAAGTCCCACCCAGAACAATAAGCGGCGAGTAAATATAAGTCATGAATGTGGATATCGCCTTCAATATGAGCTTTTTTGATATTATCGGGATACATTTTTTCTAGCCAATATTTGGCTGTTACCGACGAACTAATATAGTTGTTAAGCCCTTGGAGAGAATAACTCATATTGCTATTTTCTTTAACTCTCCAGTCGGTTTCGTTTAAATAATCCTCCATTAATCCTTCAACATCGAGAATTTTTTTTATTTCTCTTATTTCTGCTCTTTTTCTTCTGTAAATAATATAAGCTTTGGCAGTTTCTTCAAACACAGAGTCAATTAAAACATGTTCCACAATGTCTTGAATTTGCTCCACATTCGGAGAAATATTTTCAAATTTTTTATAAAGAATTGAGACAACTTTTAGGGAAAGTTTATGGGCCAGCTTTTCATTTAATTCAGCCGTTGCACTTCCGGCCTTAAGTATGGCCTCGTCTATTTTTAAGGTATCAAATTTTTCCAAATCACCATTTCTTTTTATGATATGGGTGAATGTTTTTTTCTGTAAACTCTCCTTATCCAACTTTAAAGGCTCTTGCTGCATTTCAGAACGATCACTCAATTTTTCCTCCTTTTATTTTTATGTTTATCCAAGTTGTATTTTCTTTTCTTTTTCGTCTAAACTATCATTTTTTAAAATTTCATATGCTTCGACGACATTTAAAATGTTCCCACACCCGCATGCGCATTCATCACTGACAACATTTTGTTTTAATATTTCTATGATTTCCGATAGCAAAATGTTTTTTCCTAGCATAATATTAACTAAATTTATAATAATTGCTTCACAGTTGGAAACGGTAGCCTTACTTAGCAAGACTTCTACTGGTTTTAGGTCACTAGAATAATTTATTGTTATATAGATATCACTGCCATTCGACTGAAAACGAACAGTCTTACCATTTAAAATTAATGGCCTTTCGCTTAATTTTTGTTCTTCCACGGCTTCATCCTTCTCGCTGCCATTCATCCTAATAGAAACAGCATTTGTCAGTTTAAACTTTAGTATTTTAATACCAAGCCCGGATGCAAGCCTAAAAATACTCAGCATTTCATCGCCATCAACTTCCGGAGATATTAAGATGTTCTTAATACTTACAAGATCCGTATATTTCTGTGATTCTCTTTGCATTCTAACTTGCCATTCCGGAGAAGCCTCTTTATTTATTTCCTTGATGCCGGGGGAAACGTCAAAATATTTGGCAATCTCAGAATTTTCATTTAAACAAGTAAGACTAGCATTTCTTAAGGGTTTTGTGTTATCAAAAATACCCTCATTAAATAATGGAAAAACGCCTCTTTCTTTTGCAAGCTCAGAACTGGCATTTTTAGCTTCTGTATCTACATACCTAGAGATTTCTCCTAAAAGCTTAATGGCCTCTTTGGACTCATAGCTAATACCCAATTTACCAATGGCATCGCCGAACCCGCAAATACTAAGACCAATTTTTCTGGCTTTTTTTGTTTGACCTTCAATTTCTAGGGTGGGGTAGTCATAAATATCAATTATGTTATCTAAAAAGCGCACAGCGATATATATAGTATGTTTTAATTCGTCAAAGTTAACTTTATTGTCGTTTATAAAGTTTGCTAAATTAATAAACCCCTCAGCAATCTCCTCTCTTTCGGTAGCCAACTGGCTTGATGACAAAATTTCTGAAAGCTTAAACTTTTTTCCTAAAGGATTGAATCTTTCAACTTCGTCTATAAATACAAAACCTTTAATTCTATATTTCTTAGCCTCGATAAGTAGCTCCCTTGCCACTTCTTCGGATTTCTTTTTTTGCTCCGTTCCATCATCTTTTTTTAGTAAAATAAAATCATTTAAGCTAAGTTTCTGAAGATATTCATCGCTGACGGACATATACGAATTCTGTAAAGTACTCATACCAACGTCTTCATACGTTAACTCTGTCATCTGAGTATTTTCCTCTTTTGTCTCTATTCCCAGCTCCCGATCCAAGAATTTTTTTGAAGGAAGAAAATTTAACCTGTTTATTATGCTGACAAACTCTCTTTTAATGTTATCTAAATTTAATGTAGTATTATAAAATTTTTCCTGTTTTATTGCTTTTTCAATTAAGAGATTGATAGCATTATCAATTGCAACCGGCTCGATTTTGCTATTATATAAGCTATTAAATTTAGGATCTGAAATATTGTTTTCCACCTTTGCGTCCTCATTATTCATTTTCACTCCCCTTATCTTTCTTTTTCATATTTTTAATAATCTCATGGAAGCTGTTTATATCGATAAAAGACTGATATACAGACGCGAAACGGATATAACTAACATCATCTAAGCCTGACAATTCTTTAAGGACTTGCTCCCCAATTTCAATCGACGAAATCTCATTTTCTCCCCTCGCCCGTATTTTCTTTTCAATCGAACTTACCACTTCTTCAACTTCCGTCTCCGGTATATTTCGTTTTTCGCAGGCCCTGTACACACCGTTGGCGATCTTATTTCTAGAAAACTGCTCTCTTTTACCATCTCTTTTTATTACCATAATTACCGGCTGTTCAATTCTTTCATAAGTAGTAAAACGCATTTGGCATTTAAGGCATTCCCTTCTTCTCCTAATCAATTCCCCATCATAAAGCTCTCTCGATTCTATCACTTTTGATTCAGATTTTTTACATTCGGGACATTTCATCCAATCATCCAATTCCTCCTAAGCTATATGTAGCGGTATATACTAGATTAAGGCCACTACATATAGCGTGTCAATCGTTTTTTTGTCCACAATATTTTTAGGCTTACAATACAAAAAAAGTGTTAATTCCACATGGAATTATCCACTTTTTAAGATATCAACAATTTTTTAACAACGTCATTCCACTCTGTGTCTAATAAATGCCGGGATGTCTAATTCTTCATCTTTTTCGTTTGTCTCCTCTGGCTTATTAAATGTAGAATATGACCTTACAGGTTCGGGCTCAATTCTTCTTGTCTCAACAAGGGGTGTGGATGGCTTGTCCGATGTAAATCCGGTTGCCACTACGGTTATTTTGATCTCACCGGTAATATTTGGGTCGATAACGGAACCAAATATTATATTAGCATCAGGATCTACTGCCTGAGTAATGATTTTGGCCGCTTCATCAATTTCATACATTCCAAGATCTTGGCCACCGGCAACGTTAAACAATACTCCCTTTGCACCATCAATAGAAACTTCTAAGAGAGGGCTGTTTATGGCCATCTTTGCGGCTTCAACTGCCCTACTTTCTCCCGTTCCTCTTCCAATCCCCATAAGAGCCGATCCGGCATTTGACATAATTGCCTTAACATCTGCAAAATCAACGTTAATGACACCATGAACGGTAATAAGATCAGATATTCCCTGCACTCCCTGTCTTAGAATGTCATCAACAACATTAAAGGCATCCAGCATTGTAGTTTTTCTGTCAATCATCGCGAGCAACCTATCGTTTGGAATAGTAATCAAGGTATCTACCTTATCTTTTAAAAGATCCATTCCTTCTTCGGCAATCCGCATTCTTTTTTGACCTTCAAATGAAAACGGTTTAGTAACGATGGCTACCGTTAATGCACCAACCTCTCTTGCCAGGCTGGCAACAACTGTTATGGCTCCCGTACCTGTGCCACCACCCATGCCACAAGTTAGGAAGATCATATCAGCCCCCTTTAGAGATTCATAAATCTCTTCAGAAGATTCTTCGGCGGCCTTTCGTCCTACGTCAGGATCAGAACCAGCACCTAGTCCACGAGTCGTTGTTTTTCCGATATGAACTTTTTTTGAAGCATCGCTATAATGCAACGCTTGCGCGTCAGTATTAATTGCAATAAACTCAACGCTTTTTAAGTTGGCGGCGATCATTCTGTTTATTGCATTCGAACCACCTCCACCTAAGCCAACGACTTTTATTCTGGCAAAAGTCTCAACTTGTGGTTTTATTTCCACGAGGACCTCCTTGCTTAAGATCTCGAGATAATCGTATATAATATTTGTTCAAATGTAAATAGCATTTTGTTAGAGTAAGTGATTTATTCAATTTGAGATCAATTATATATAATTATTCAGGGATTGTGTGGATATCCTGAATAACTAAGGTAAAAATATTCTGACTAATTTTTTTATTCTCTCAAAGGCCTTGGCTAATTTCTCATTGCCGCCCAGCGTCCGTTGCTTGTCCATAGAATAAAGCATTAAACCCAAAGCAGTTGCATATTCAGGCGCTGATACTTTTTCAACCAAGCCTTGAAGTCCTTTAGGACTGGAAATTTCACAAGGTAACTTAAGAATAGATTTGGCAAGCCCAACAATTCCCGGCATGTTTGCTCCGCCCCCAGATATAACTGCCCCTCCGGGAAGCATAGCATCTTTACCGACTCTTCTTAGCTCGTCTCTCACTAAGTCAAATAATTCCTTAAGACGCGCTTCTACTATTTTAGCAACTTGCCTTTTAAATGTCGTTCCTTCGCCACCAAATTCTGCTAAATCAATCTTTTCTTTCTCCGGAATCTCAATGGGCGAAGCATATCCATATTTAAGTTTTACTTTTTCCGCTATGTCTATTGAGCTTCTAAGTCCAATAGCAATATCATTAGTAACATGACCCGAACCTATCGGCAATATACACGTATAGAGCTCATTTCCTTCATCAAATACGGCTATGGAGGTTGTTCCACCACCTATATCAATTAGAACACAACCAAGTTCTCTCTGCCTTTTGGTTAGAACAGCTTTGGCCGCAGCAAGCGGAGTCGCAATTCGATCATCAATATTCAATCCTGCTTGTGTAAAACATTTATATAAATTTCTAATTGCAGGCTGCGAACCGGTTATTATATGAGTTTCTACTTCCAGTCTAACACCACTCATTCCAATTGGATCTTTAATACCAATCTGACCATCAACTGTATATTCCCTAGGGATAACATGAATAATTTCTTTATTTGAGGGCAAGGAAATTGCTTGCGCCGCCTCAGTTGCCCTAATTGTATCTTCAAAAGTAATTTCGGAATCCGCTCGCCCAACAGCAATAACGCCCCTAGAATTTAAAGACGCTACGTGGGAACCATCAATATTAATAGTCGCATTGGAAATATGAACGCCTGCGCTTCTCTCGGCAAGCTCAACTGCCCCTGAAATACTGCTAACCGTCTCCTCGACATCGATAACAACGCCTTTTCTTAGACCGCTTGTCGGGTAAGAACCAACTCCAATTACGGAAGGTTTTCCGGGTTCCTCAATTATGCCAACAACCACGTTAATTTTTGTGCTACCAACATCGATGCCGACGTATGATTGTTCTTTGGGCGTCACTAAATTACTCCTTTAATCTAAATTATAGACATTTTATAGTAAAATGCCAAGACAATTTAGTAATTTCAAGTTAATATTATGCTGCCATTTTTTACAACAGCTACAGTATGCTCAAAATGAGCAGAAAGTTTACCGTCTTTAGTTTCTACTCCCCAGCCATCATCAGACATTTTAATATGATGATCTCCCTCTGTAACCATGGGTTCAATAGCCAAAACCATACCTTCTTCTAATTCAATTCCACTTCCTTTTTTGCCGTAATTGGGTATCTGTGGTAACTCGTGTACATTGTGCCCTATCCCGTGACCAACAAGTTCTCTCACAATTCCAAATCCTTTTTTTTCAACATAGTCTTGGATACAAAAGGAAATATCTCCTAGACGAATACCGGGACGAACTAATTTTATAGCTTCATTAAGGGATTTCTTAGTAGTATCTATCAAATCTAGAGCTTTTTTATCAATTTTTCCGATACCAAAAGTAATGGCCGAATCTGTATGAAAACCCTTATAAAACACACCCGCGTCTATAGAAATAATATCACCATCTTTTAATATATATTCATCTGGAATTCCATGGACAACAACGCTATTAACCGACGTGCAAATTGAATTGGGAAAATTTTCATACCCCAAAAAAGACGGTTTTGCATTATTTTTTAATATAAAATCAGAAGCAAGCCTGTCAAGTTCTAATAAACTCATTCCTACAACAGCTTCATTTTCTAAAGATTTAAGGGCTTCGTGTAATATTTTGCCGCCCTCTTTCATTTTATTTACATCGCTTGCATTTTTTAAAGGAATCAAGACTTTAGACCTTCAAAAATTTCTTTTGTAACTTCATCCGGACTTTTATTTCCATCTATATGAAGAAGCAGCCCTCTTTTTCTATAAAAATTTATGATTGGAGCCGTTTTTTCGTTATAATTGATTATTCTTTTTTTAATTGACTCCAAGTTATCATCAATTCTCTTTTCCAATGCGCCTCCGCAACTTGAACAATTCTCCTCTTGAGGAAACGCTGTCTTGCCGCAAATAGAGCAAATCTTTCGCTGAGAAAGACGACTTACCAAAACATCTTCAGGAACATCAAGAAAAACAACATAGTCAAGTTTTCTATCCATAAAAGTAAGAAGCAAATTGAATGTTTCGGCTTGCTTGATAGTTCTGGGATATCCATCCATGATCAAACCACTTTGCGCTGATACTTTTTTCAATCTATCCTTAATAATGGCTTCCATGATGGAATCATTAACCAAATCGCCTCTTGCAATAGTATCTTTGATTTGCCTGGCAATTTGAGTGTCACTTTTTACGAGATCCCTTATAATTGCACCGGTTTCAATTGGATCAGTATTAAAATGCTCTAGGATTTTCTCAACCTGAGTGTCTTTACCGGCCCCGGGAGGGCCAAAAATTATTAAATTAAGCCTCTGCATCATACTCCTTTAAATTCAATGTATTTAGAATTTCGTTTTCTTTTTCGATCATTTTTCGAGCATCATTCATATTTTCGTGATCCCAACCTAGAATATGTAACGTTCCGTGAATGACTAGCAATGCAACCTCATTTTCTAGTGTCCAATTGTACTCTTTGGCTTGTTCTACAGCTATATCGTAACATATAAAGATTTGACCAACAATAACATCGCCTGTGGAATTGAATGATAAAACGTCAGTAGGCTTATTTTTTTTTAGATATTTTAAATTTAGTTTCCTAATTTCTTCCCTAGAAATAAAATTAAGCTCAATATTAAGCTTATTGTTTTCAGTCTCTAAATTTTCACCTATTCTTTTGATAATTGAATGATCAATTTTTTTTGAAGAATCATTTATTATATATTCAATCATTCCCCAATCTCATCTTTTACAACCTTAGATACGATTGATCCATCGGCCTTACCCTTCAAATCACTCATGACCTGCTTCATAATTGAACCAAAGGTCTTATCTTCAGCCTTACCGATAAGATTCTTTACGTAAGTTCTAATTTCAGTTTCGGTCATTTTTTTGGGTCTAAACTCATTAATAACTGACAACTCGTCTTTTTCCTTCAAAAGCAAATCGTTTCTTCCCGCCTTCTCATAAATCAAAATAGCATCCTCTCTTTGCTTCGCCTGACGGTCAAGGATTATAATTTCCTCTTCGAGGGCTAAAGGATGCTTTTTTGCAATTTCCTCATTTTTGAAGGCTGCCTTAAGCAGTCTAAAAACGCCTAATCTTAGCGTATCTCTATTTTTCAGAGCACTTACCAGCTCCTTGTCGATAGTTTCTTTAATCAATTAGAAACCCCTAATTAACTGTTTTAGCTTAGCGTCTTTTTTGATCTTTTTTCTTATAGCAATTTCGCGCTGTTCCCGTTTGGAAAGCGGTTTATTGAAATACATTTTTTTTCTTGCGACCGGCAGAATGCCAAATTGCTGAACTTTTCGGTTGAATCTTCGAAGCAGATTCTCGAATGACTCTTGTTCTTTTCTAGTAACTTCAGCCAAAAAACTCACCTCCTTTTATGGAAATTTCAATATGATTATATAATATTTAATTATATTTTTCAAGACTGTTTTAACTTAGGCGATTATTTTGCTGCCCAAATTTTTCCCGCCAAGCACATGCGCATGAAGATGAGGAATTATTTGATCAGCATCTTTACCATTATTAATGACCAAGCGAAAACCGGAGTTCAAAAGACCATGACTAATGGCCACTTCCTTTGCAGCCATTAATAGATACCCTAACGCTATCAAGTCTTCTTCTTTTGCGTCAAATAAATTTCCAATATGCTTTTTAGGGATTATCAAAATATCAATTGGGGCAACCGGATTTATATCCCAAAAAGCTAAAATTTCTTCTGACTCGAAGACTTTTTTAGCCGGAACTTCTCCTTCTACGATTTGACAAAATATACAGTTATTCATGGATCAATTATACTGCATAAACCGCCTGGATGATAGTGGTTTCATCAAAAAGGTATTTACTCACTAGACCCCTATTTTATGTAAGATTTCTATGTGACTACAGTGTCATTCCAGACTTGATCTGGAATCCAGGAAGAATGGATCCCGCATCTAAGTGCGGGATGACAAATTGATGGACCTAGTGAGTACATACTCAAAAAGTACTTGACATTTGAACGTTTTTATGATAAAATGTTTCTCGATCTGAGGGTTAGAGTAATTTGACCCTTAAGAGGGTGAAAAGAGAGGATTTAAAACAATGAAGAAATTAGTAATGGTCCTAATAATCTTGGGCCTAATCACTAACGGGAATTATGCTGAAGCTGCTAGTTCTTCCAGACAAAAAAACTTGAAATTACCAATATCAATAATAAATGTTGTGGATCGAAAAACCGAAGTTGAACAGCGTTACAACTACCAACTTCAAATCTTCAAGAAACAATCCCTTGACAACATGAAGGGTAAAATTGAACAGCACCAAGTAACCATCGAAAAAAGTCTTTCGATCGAACAGGCGCTTAAGAAAGCCGGATATAAAACTGAATTTGCTACTCTTTACCAGAAGGCTTCAGAGAAATATCAGGTACCTTGGCAGGTAATTGCTGCAGTTCACGTAGTTGAATCCCATCAATCAAATACCACCAATGTCACTTCTTATGCCGGTGCAGTTGGCCCCATGCAGTTCTTACCGAGTACCTATAGGGCCTACAGTCAAGACGGTAACAATGATGGTAATTCCGCTATAAACAACGTTTATGATGCGGTCTATACCGGTGCCAACTACCTAAGAGCTAACGGTGCAGCCAACGGTAACGTTGTAAATGCCCTATACAGATATAACCATTCATTATCCTATGTTAATCACGTATTAGGCATCGCAAATAGTCTTGGACTAAAGTAAATTCCCTAGTAAATAAGAATCAGCCGCTTGTAGGATTTGTACATCACAAATCTGACGATCAAGCGGCTGGTTTGTTTTTACTCTCACTTCAGAAAAGTTAGAAGCAGTTCCAATATAATAATTGTCTTTATTTTTCCGAATAATTATTTTGTTCATATTTCTTTGCCGTTCCAACTATATCTTTTAGCGGCCTATTATATTCTTTCATTCGTAAATAAGGAACAATGCAATAGCTGCAATAGTTCTTGCATCCATCCTGAATCTTAATTAGGGGTCTTTTATAAATGCTTAGATACGAACCAGCAACAATCTTTTTAGTCGCATATTCTTGAATTAAATATTTGCTCAATAGGGTTTAAATCCCTTTTTAGTTCTTCGCTCTCGGCAGTGTTTAGCCGGCAGCCATAGTTTATAAAACAGATTTTCGTCAACTAAGCCTCTTGATTACTTCACTAACCAACATTTCCTGTGGTAATGTTTCCTGAAAACCGGTATACATATCTTTAACTATGGCAGTACCATCAATAGTTTCCTTCTGTCCAATAATAATTGCATAAGGAACCTTCAGGTCGCTTGCCTCTTTTAGCTGCTCACCAACAGACTTTTTATCGAATCTGGAAGCAATAGGTATATCGTTATCTAGAAGAGACTGTGCAAGCATAAATGCCTGTTTCTTAGCCGCTCCGCCTAACTGAGCAAGGTAAATTTTGGGCGCATTCAGTTCCGGCACTAAAACGCTCTCTTCATTCTTTAAAACTAGCATTAACCTTTCTATTCCCACGCCAAAGCCGATACCTGCAGTTGGTTTTCCGCCCAATATTTCTACAAGCATGTCATAACGCCCACCACCGCAAATTGCATTTTGCGAACCAAAGTTATCATCAACATACCAAAATTCGAAAACTGTTCTCGTATAATAATCAAGGCCCCTTACTAACTTTGTATTTAATTCATAAGAAACCCCCAAATCGTCTAAAAATTCTAATATTGTTCTAAAATGTTCGTGACAATCGGGGCAAAGAGTATTAATCAGCTGAGGAGCATTATCGGCCACTAAACGACAAGCCTTCTCCTTACAATCAAGTAGCCTCAAGGGGTTTTTGTCGTATCTTCGGGTGCAATCTTCGCAAACGCTATTTAAGTGCTCCTTGTAATAAGCCTTGAGAGAACGCATATACTGAGGACGACAAACTTGACAACCAATTGAATTAAGCTGAAGAGAAACGTTGTCCAAATGAAGCCTCTTTAGGCATCTACTTATTAACGCAATCATTTCAACGTCTCTTAACGGACTGGGATCACCAATAATTTCCGCTCCTATTTGATGATGCTCCCTAAAACGTCCTGCCTGCGGCCGTTCGTACCTAAATAATGCATTAATATAATATAATTTGACCGGTTGCAGCCATGATGAAATACCATCCTCTAAATATGCTCTTACCACGGAAGCCGTACCCTCCGGCCTCAATGTTATCGAATTATCGGATTTGTCTTTAAAAGTATACATTTCTTTTTCAACAATATCCGTAGATGTTCCTATACCCCTTTCAAATAATGCCGTATCTTCAAATGTTGGAGTAATAATTCTGCCGAAACCGCAACCCTCCAAAACGTTCCTAAAATTATCAACTACAAAATTCCAGTATTTCTGGTCAGCTGGAAGAATATCCTGAGTTCCTCTTGGTTTTTGAATGATTTTTTTTGCCATTACGTTTAAAAAAATAACACACTTTTACATGTAAAACAAGTTTATCTTAAGCGCTTAACCTCATAGACATCTTTAATGCCCAAAAGATTATTAATTACAATCGGTAATAATACCATCTTTTCAATTTCGATTAGCATCTCAATAACAGTCATATCTCCCTCATGCTTACTTTTTATTGAACCTATATTAATTTTTTTATCTGTAAGCAAATATGTAATATCTTTTAAGAGACCGATTCTGTTTTTGGCTTTAACCAAAATCGGTATTTGATAGATAGCACTACCCGATTGCCAGCTAACTTCCGTCAATTTATTTGGATTATTTCTTATAATATTGGCGCAGTTTGTCCTGTGAACTGTTATTCCTTGGCCCTGAGTAACATAACCGGTAATTTTATCGCCGTAACAAGGTTGACAGCATTTTGCGAGCCGATACGGCATTCCTTCCGTTCCTTTTATAACCAACTCAGTTCTTTTTGTTTTTGACGGTCTTTTTTGTTTTTCCGTTCCCGGATCTAGAATCCTATTAGTTACTTGCCTAGACGTTATCTGGCCTTCTCCGATAAGAACAAAGAGGTCATCTGTATTTTTGACGTTAAAAAAAGATAAAATTCTTTCGTCGATGTCAGACAACGTCAAGCCGACAGCTTTTAATTTTGAAACTAACGTTTCTTCGCCCGATTTTAAATTATCTTCTCTAGACTCTTTTCGAAACCAACTTCTTATATTTTGGGAGGCGCCACTAGTTTTAACAAAATTAAGCCAATCCCTACTAGGTTTTGCTTTAGGAGAAGTCAATATTTCTACTATATCTCGATTTTCTAATTTATAGTTTAAATTTACGATCTTACCATTTACCTTGGCGCCAACATAATGATTACCAATTTCGGTATGCACTAGATACGCAAAATCTATCGGAGTTGCTCCTTCCGGAAGATTAAAAATATTTCCTTTTGGGGAAAAAATAAAAATTCTATTATGAAAAAAATCTATCTTTAAATTTTCTATCAGTTCTTTATCATTAAAGCCTTTTTGGGCCTCTGCAAGTTGCTTAACCCATTCCAAATCATTTTTCGGTGCATACGAAGAACGAGTAAAAACCGAAAATATTTTTGATTTTGACTGATTGTAATGCCAATGAGCGGCAATTCCCATTTCTGCCTCATCATGCATCTTGGGAGTTCTGATTTGTATTTCCGTTATTCTACCATCCAAACCAAAAACGGTCGTATGAAGCGATTTATAGCCATTAGGTTTGGGCACGGCGATATAATCCTTTATCCTGTAAATTAACGGTTTGTATTGTTGATGAATAACCCCCAAAACCTTGTAGCAGTCAGATTCTTCCGGCACGATAATACGTATGGCCATCAAATCATAAATTTTATCGATATCCCCATCGCTTTTTTTTAATTTTTTATAAATGCTGTAAAAATGCTTTGCTCTGCCCTCTATTTTAATGACTTTTATTTGATTTTTTGTTAGAAGTCGAGGAATACTTTTTTGCAGTATATTCACATTTTTTTTGCGATCATCAATTTTTTCAGAAACCAGTAAACGGACTTTTTGATATTCGTCCGGCATAAAATATCGGAATGCCAAGTCTTCTAAATCAACCTTTAATTGACCAATACCGAGCCTGTCCGCAAGAGGAACATATATTTCCAGCGTTTCTTGGGCAACCCTTTTTTGACTAGCAGGCGATTTCGCACCTAAGGTTTCTAAATTATGCAAACGATCGGCCAATTTTATTAAAACCACTCTTAAATCCTCAGCTATTGCTAAAAAAAACTTTCTAAAATTCTCTACTTCCATTTCCTGACGCTCAGTAAGTGATTCTAATTGATATTGCCTGGAAAACTCAATTTCGCTTAATTTAGTAACGCCGTTAACTAAACTTCTAATATCTTTGCCGAACTGCTTTTCTATCTCATCTAGTGAAATTGAGGTGTCTTCAACGGTGTCATGAAGAAGTGCCGCTATAATAGTATGAAATTCCATGCCCATATCCGCCAGTATCTCAGCAACAGCTAAAGGATGAGCAATATAGGGATCTCCGGTTGCTCTTTTTTGACCTTCATGCGCCTTTCCCGCAAAATCACAAGCTTTCGCTAAAACGTTTGGATCGTATGCAATTTTTTTTTGATTTAATTTTCTTTCTATTTCTTTACACATATGTCTTCAATAACTAAATCGATATTTTTCATATTGTTCCATTCATTTAAATGGAGTTTGTATGCAATATCCACTACGTCCCCGGACGATATTTCGACGTCGCCCATGCCAAAACCAATAGCATGAAAAGATAGTCCTGATTCATCAACCAATGATAGCTTAATGTGGTTCTTATTTTTACCGACTAAATCAAAATATTTTACAAACAGTTTTTCGGTCATAAAAATTGGAGCCGGATTTTCATTTCCAAAGGGTTTAAACTTATCTATCGTCTTAAGCAATGAATAATCAATTTGATTGAAGTTTATCTGGGCCTCAATCTTAACCAAATTAACCAAGTCTTCGTTATTAATCGATTGGCTGCATATTTTATGCAGTTGCTCAAGAAAATTTTCGTAATTTGCTTTATTTATTGTTACTCCTGCTGCCATTTTATGACCGCCGAAATTTACAAAATGAGATTCCAATTTGGACAATATTTTATATAGGTCAACGGTTGCTATAGACCTGCCGGAGCCATGAAATACATCTCCGTTTTCCTCAAGCAATATTACCGGCCTAGCATAAGCCTCAACAATTTTTGATGCGACTATTCCAATAATTCCGCTGGACCATAATGGCGAATGTAATACAATAAATTTCATGTCTTCGGGTAAATTATCAATTTTGCCAAAAGCCTCCATTAAAATTTTTTCAGTTTTTTTCTGCCTCTCGCTATTTAGCTTTGACAAATGCTCCGCTAATACTTTTGCTCTTTCTTCGTCATCCGTTAAAAGAAGCTCTAATCCTTCTTTTGCGTGAGAAAGTCTTCCGGCAGCGTTTATCCTTGGCGCTAGTTGAAATGCAATTTTATAACTGTCCATCTCCATGGGGTCAATTGAAGAAACTTCAAACAATTTCCTTAGTCCGATTCTATTTGTCTTCGATAAAACGACTAAACCGTAATAAACGAGCACCCTATTTTCGCCAAGTAAGGGCACTAAATCTGCTACCGTTCCCAAAGCAACTAAGTCAAGCGACCACTTTAAAAACTCAACCTTTTTTGAATAATTAATTTGTTCCATAATAGCTTGGGCGAACTTATAAGCAACACCCACGCCGGCTAAATTTTTCGTTGGGTATTTACTACCCTTTAGCGCCGGATGAATAATGGAAACTGCTTGTGGAAGCTTTGCTGGAGGTTCGTGATGATCGGTTATAACAACATCTATACCTAGAGAATTAGCCTCCCCAACCTCATCAACTGCTGTGATACCGCAATCAACAGTAATAATTAGGTTGACCCCGCTCTTTGCCAATTCTTGAATTACTTTTTTACTCAAGCCGTAGCCTTCATCAATACGAGATGGGATATAATATTCGACTTCCATCCCTATTTTAGAAAACAAACTCATAAGAAGCGCTGTTGCCGTTACACCATCCACATCGTAGTCGCCATAAATACAAATTTTTTCCTTTTTATCTATTGCCTGAATAATTCTAGCTGTTCCTTTTTTCATACCGGGAATAATCATGGGATTGGGTATATTATAGAAATCAGGATCTAAAAACTCTTGTGCAAGCTCCTCTAACTCGATTCCTCTGTTATACAGAAGCATTGCGGTAATTTCATCGTATTTTTTAGCTAACTTGTTTATGGAAGGCCTCAGCTTTACTATCCATTTTTTCGCTTTTATTTTTTGCATATCGTAAGTATAACCATTAATATTTTTTTTATCAAACAAAAAAGCCCCGGCATGTAGTCCAGCCGAAGCTTTGAGCCCCCTCCTTTCGGATATTTTTTACATACCAATCTTCCTAAGAGCTAGTTAAGACCCCTTAAAAGCACTTTTTTTCTACCCCTGAGTCGCCACGACGGCCCAAGAAGATCGAATCTTTCTATCCTTATTTGACGGATCTTTTAAAACCCCTAGTAAAGATTAGTTAAGATCATAATAGGGCATTAATTAAGTTTAGTCTATGAGAAATATCACAAAAATTACATCTTTTTTATTCTTACTATTAATCTGTTTAGTTTATCGTGGTCAATAAAGCCCTCATCTTTTAATTTGTGAAGTGCCTTAGTTACGGTCTCCCTTGAAGCTCCAATAATTGAAGCTAGGTCCTCGTGAGTTACTTTTCCCCGTATAACATAGTATTCACCCTTATCAAAGCCAACAGTCCTGGCCATGTGAGTTAATTCATGCTTTAAACGACTCTTAATATCCAGCAAAGCCAAATCCCTAATTCTAACATCGGACATTGTCAATTTTAAGCCTATGATATTGATATAATTAATAGCCAGTTGAGGAATTTTTGAAACAAGTTTTTTAAAATCATCTTTGGATATTTCACAAACAATCGAGGGCAATGTCGCTTCAACAAAGTCGCTGTATTCCTCATCTTCCTCAAAGGAAAAAGAAGTATTTGCAAATATGCCTCCTGGCCTGACAATCTCTATGATTACCTTTTTACCCTCTTTGGAGAGCTGAGAGATTTCTATCATTCCCTTTTTTAGAATAAAAATTTTAGCTGGCGCATTTTCCGAAGAAGAAACTGTTTGCCCTTTTTTATATTCTTTAGATATTAAACTCGAAAGCACATGCGATATTTCGTCCGGCTTTAAGTTGTGATACAGCTGACCCTTATCGCATCCATCCAAATTATTAAGCATTTTTAGTCTTTAATTTACCTTTCAATTTAAAGGAGTCTACGAGTAATGCACTTGCCACAAATATTGATGAATAAGTCCCCGTAGCTATGCCCACGAGCAATGCCAGAACAAAAATTTTAATTGATTCGCCGCCAAACAAGAATAAAATAAGAAGAGTTAGAATTACCGTTAATGAAGTATTAATTGATCTGGTGAGAGTCTCAAGCAAACTTTTGTTTACCAGTTGTTCAAAATTATCCACACCCTCTTTTATAGCCTTTTCCCTAATTCTATCATACACAACAATGGTGTCATGAACCGAAAATCCAATAATGGTTAATATAGCCGTAATAAACATGCTATCAATCTCTATACCGAAAAAATGGCCAAGCATGGAAAAGATTCCCACGACCACAATTACGTCATGAATCAATGCAACTACGGCCATCAAACCAAATTCCCATGAATTTAATGGTTTTGAAACCTTTTTAAAAGCCATTGAAAGAAAAATCACGATAAAGACTGAAGCGAGTGCCACCGTATAAAAAGCATTTCGCTCTAAAGTCTTAGAAATTGACGGGCCAACACTTTCGAAACGGTTTTCCTTAGCAGTCGGTATTTCTTTAATTAGTTCAGCCATAAATTTCCTGTGATTTGCATCGGGAATTTCCTTAGTCTTCATAATAAGAACTTTGTCAGAGGCAGCAATTATAATATTTTGATAACCATTCTTATCGGCGATAGCTCGAACCTTATCTTGGTTAGTAGTTCCGGATACTTCCGTTACTGAACCACCCGTGAAATCTATTGAAAGTTTTAACTTCCAAATTGATAAAGAAATTACGCCGGGAATAATTACTATAAGAGACAGCAAGTATAAATACTTTCTTTTACCTATGATATTCATTTGTCACCTCCTAAAACATGAAACCCAAACAGCTTTGGTATTTTAGTAAAACGGGTATTAATTATCGACTTAAGAAGCGTTCTGGTTATTATGATTGCCGTGAACATTGAGACGCCAACACCAATAAGTAGCGTGTAAGCAAAGCCTTTAATTGCGGTAGTACCAAAAGCAATTAAGATCACACTGGTAATGAGCGTTGAGGTGTTTGAATCTCTAATAGATGGCCAAGCTCTTTTAAAACCGGACTCAAGAGCCGCTGCATAACCTTTGCCGGATCTAAATTCTTCCTTCATCCTTTCAAAAATCAAAATATTAGCATCTACCGCCATTCCAATTGACAAAATAAATGCTGCTATACCGGCCAAAGTTAGAGTAACCGGCGGAAAGATAAATAATGCCCCTTTAAAAATGGCTATGACTATTAAGGTATATATTATAAGAGCAATTGAAGCAATGAAGCCCAGCAAACGATAGTAAACTGTCATGAATAAGAAAACGAACAGCAAAGCTAAAGAACCGGCAAATAAACTTTTTTTGACTGATTCCTGCCCCAAAGTAGCTCCTACCGTACGTTCTTCAACAAGCTTGACGTTAACCGGCAAAGCTCCCGCATTTAATTGTATTTTTAAATTATTAGCTTCTTTGTAGTCAAAACCGCCGGTGATAACAGCATTACCGTCAACAATTTCTGTTTGAACCGTCGGCGCGGAAACAAGCTCTCCATCAAGAAATATACCAATATTTTTACCAACATTCGCTTTTGTCATATCGGCAAACATTTTACCACCTTCAGAATCAAACTGAATCGAAACTTGAGGCGCATTAGTTTGCGGGTCAAAAACAACATTCGCTTTTTTTAAGTTTTTCCCGGTAAGACTAGACGTTACCCATGCCGAACTATCGGTAGAAGGAACTTTAAACTCTAAATTGGCTGTTTTTCCAATTAAATCCTTAGCCTGATTCACGTCAACACCGGGTAACTCAATTACAATTCTTCTCGTATTTCCAAAAGCCGTTGTGTAAATATTGGGTTCTGCAATTCCCAACGCGTTGACTCTTTTGTCAATTACATTGCGCAAGCTTTCCATAGCTTTATCTTTATCGTTCGCCGCATTGTATTTACCCAAATCAGCTTCATAGGCTATATGAGAGCCTCCCTGCAAATCCAAGCCGAGCTTAATTTTGACATCACTGGGCAATTTGATCCTAGTTTTATCTCTATATTTTTTCGGCACAACAGCAATAAGGCAGCCTGAGGCCAATAAAAAAATAAGAAACAATTTTAACCATTTTCTCTTCATGTAACTCTACCTATTTTTAATCTCCATAATAATAGGTAAAAAAGGGTATAAAGTAAAGCTTAATCTTGGAAAATTGTGCCAACCTGTTAAAATAAGCCTATGATTTTTGCTAAAGTTGCTGTTGGTGTTAACATAAAGAGCTCGGGCGGTTCTTATACTTACGAAATTCCGAAAGAACTGTTCGGTCAAATTAATGTCGGACAAATTGTTTTAGTTCCGTTTAGAAATAAAAAAATTGCCGGCCTGGTACTAGAGGTTACAAAGACAAAACCTCCTTTCACAACAAAAAAATTGGAGAAAGTTCTCTTAAACGATAAGGTTCCTGACCATTTACTTAAAATCATTGATTTCATTAGCGAATATTATATAACCTCATACGGATCTGCGCTATCATCCGTTATTCCCCTTAATCTTTTTACAAAAAACAGAAGAGCAATTTCCGATAAAAAGAAAGGTGAAAAGAAGATTATAGATTTAAAAGAACTTACTCCGGATCAATCGGCTGTTTTTAACACAATTAACGAAAGTTTAAACAGTAATACACAAAGCAAGTTTCTAATTTTTGGAGTTACCGGTTCCGGTAAGACTGAAATTTATGCTCATTTAATTAGCGAAACGCTAAAGAAGGGCAAGAAAGCCATTGTTTTAGTACCGGAAATTTCTTTAACCCCCCAAACATTTAATTATTTCGAGAACAGATTTCAAGGCAAAGTTGCCCTTTGGCATTCCGACCTTAAAGAAACTGAAAAACACTCAATGTGGCAGGAACTACAGTCCGGTAAGAAAACGATAGTAATTGGCTCCAGATCAGCCATTTTTTCGCCGCTGGAAAATTTGGGAATCATAATTATTGACGAAGAACAAGAAAGTTCCTTTAAGCAGGATCAAGCTCCTTGCTATCATGCCAGAACAGTTGCCGAAAAGATTGCCTCTATAACAAAATCAACTTTGGTGTTGGGTTCGGCCACTCCAAGCATAGACACATATTCCGAAGCTACCAGCGGTAAATATAAATTATTAAAGCTTCCCAAGCGGGTAACCGAAAATAAACCGCCTAAAATTACCGTCGTGGACTTAAAAGATGAATTTCGAAACAAAAATTATGGCCCATTTTCATCAATTCTTCAAGAAAAAATGGAAGAAGCCTTAGGCTCCAAAAAACAGATAATGCTTTTTTTAAACAGACGCGGCGCATCAACATATATTTCATGCAAAGATTGCGGTTGGGTCTATAAATGCCCCGCTTGCGACATACCATTTACATACCATCTCGATTCAAATAAGCTGATTTGTCATCACTGCGGGGTTACTCAAAATATTCCGTCCTCATGTTTAATTTGTAAGAGCTATTCAATAAAATATTACGGCAAAGGAACCCAAAAAATCGAATATGAACTAAATAAATTATTTCCCGATGCGATAATTAAGAGAATGGATAAAGATTCTACGTCAAAAAGAGGCTCACATGGGGAAATCTATCATGATTTTTTAAATCACAAAATTGACGTCTTAATAGGAACTCAAATGATCGCTAAAGGATGGGATATCGGCAACGTATCACTTGTAGGTGTCATTAATGCAGACAATGCATTATATTTGCCGGATTTTAGAGCTGAGGAAAAAACCCACCAATTATTGGTGCAGGTATCAGGTAGGGCCGGCAGAAAAAAGGGAGATGAAGGCGAAGTTGTTATTCAGACCTATTGTCCGGACAATTTGGCCATAATAGCAAGCGCCAAATATGATACTGAAAATTTTTATAACTTCGAGGTTTCAAACAGGAAAAAACACAATTACCCGCCTTTTGCTAAATTTGTCAAAATATCATATAATGATGAGGATAAAAACATTGCACTCAAAAGTGCCCTTAAAGATTTTAATTATCTGCAAAGTAGTGGGATCAATGTTGAAGGACCCGTACCGTCATTTATTCCCAGAGTTAATAATAAATATAGATATATACTAATATTAAAATTTGACAAATACACCAAAACCGATTGGGATTTCTTAAAGAACGTTTCTGGTTCTGTAGATGTTGATCCAACAAATTTACTTAACTAATTATGCCAAAAAAACAAATTATCACAATTCCAGACGACACATTAAGAAACAAATCTTCAGAAATTAAGGTTTTTAATAAGGACATAGAAAAAATTGCTTTGGATATGGCTGATACGATTGGATCTTATGGCAATCAAAATGAAGCGGGCGTAGCTTTGGCGGCAGTTCAAATTGGCTATCCGGTAAGACTAATTGTGCTTAAGGAAGATGACGAATACATTGCCCTTGCTAATCCGAAGATTGTAAAAAAGTCAAAAACGGCGGAAGAGGACCTAGAAGGATGCATGAGCGTGCCTCAAAAATACGGGTTCGTAATGAGGCCTAAAAAAGTAAAAGTTAGTGCTCAAAATCTTAGAGGGGAAAATTTAATCTTAAGCATGGATGGACTAATGGCCAGAATTTTACAACATGAGATTGACCATCTAAATGGAATTTTATTCATAGATTATATTACAGACGAAGATAAAATATACACCTTGTCAAAGGATGGAACACTAATTAATAAACAAATGAAGATGCTATAACATGAAATCTATCATTTTTTTCGGTTCTAGTGATTTTTCAAAGACTGTTTTAGAAATTTTGCTAAAAGATTTTAAAATTGAGGCTGTCATTACGGAGACGGACAAGCCCAAAGGAAGATCTTTAACTTTATCTCCCAATCCGGTAGCCACTTTTGCAAATAATGCCAACCTAAAAATTATAAAAAGTCCCAAAATTAACTCGGATAAAGAAAAGCTGGAAAAGTTACCCTGCGATTTTTTTGTGGTAGCAGCTTTCGGACAAATTATTTCTGATGATATTTTAAAAATGCCGCGCTCGGAGTCACTAAATTTACATCCTTCTCTCCTCCCCAAATATCGCGGCCCTTCGCCTATTCAACAAACTCTTCTAAACGAAGACAAAGTAACCGGAAATTCGGTAATTAAAATTACGAGTAAACTCGATTCCGGCCCCATATTTAAACAATCGAAAATAGAAATATCTTCAGATGATAACTATACCACATTAAGTCACAAATTAGCCGTAGATGGCGGTAAGTTATTAAAAGAAGTGATGCAAGATTTTGAAAAACTTAAGCCCTTATTACAGAATGAAAAAATGGCAAGCCGGACATCAATTATTTCTAAAAATGACGGTCTAATTAATTGGAATGAAAAAGCCCACCTTATTAACGCTAAAATTAAAGCCTTCGCCAATTGGCCAACATGTTTTACTAACATGGATAACCTTAAATTAATTATTAAGAAAGCGGAAATGTCGAATATTCCTTCAAACAAACCTGGTCAAATTACAATAAAATGCAATGAGATTTTTGTTTCTGCAAGTGACTACTATTTAAGGATCTTACTTATCCAGCCATCCGGCAGAAAAGAAATGGACCATGCAGCTTTTGCAAACGGCTACAAGCGGTTAGATGGCAAGATTTTAAACGTTTAAATAATACCTTGTTAACAAGTCAATTCTAATCCAATAATCGGACTAAACGGAGTGTTTTGGTGCAGGAAAATTCTTACTAGAAATTCTCCTTTCTTTTCATTATTTTAAATAACTTTTCTTTCTCTTTTTGCATTACTTTGGCGGCCTCATTATCACTCGCTTGGTAGGCTGTTTTATCCAACTCCTCAAAGGTGTTACCATCCTTTAAATACTGGCTGGCATTAGGAAGAGATTTCAGTTTCTCGTAAGGAGGCATATAGTCATTATAC
>MNYC01000020.1 GCA_001872945.1 bacterium CG2_30_37_16 | reverse complement strand
AAGCGTAAGCTCTAAAGCAAAGTTTTTTTTCGCTTTATTCAACATATCGCCTTCTGCGGCATATTTGTGTTATCGTATTATCTATAAAATAAATCCTGAGAAGGTTTAGAATGATGAAAAATTATAGTGAAGGAAAATTAAATAAAATCGAGATTCTGGGAATTGGCGTAAATTCCCTTAGCAGTGCTAATCTCGCCCAATTTATTAAGGAATCTTCAAATTTCACGATTCAATTAACCATCTTTAAATCAAATTCGGAGTTTTTATTAAGAGCTACATCGAATAAAGAATTTCGGGGTGTTTTAAATAATGCAACTATAAATACTCCAGATGGTATGGGTGTTTTGTGGGCGGCGAAGTTTCTATCAATTCCAGTTTCTGAAAATAGGCTGATTAGAATTGTTCAGTCTGTTTGCCAAATGATTTATAGTGGGGCGAGTTTAATCTTTAATCCTAATTACGTAAAAACCGTAATTCCCGAAAGAGTTGGCGGGGTTGATTTAATGATTAACATGCTTAAAACTTGCGCTAAAGAAAAAAAGAAAGTGTTTTTTCTGGGTGGAAGTAAAGGGGTAGCGGGCAAGGTAAAGGAAATAACTGAAGCTGAAATTGAAGGCTTAAATATTGTTGGTACATACGATGGCAAGGCGGAAGATGTAAGTGAAATAGTAGAAGCTGTGAATAATTCGAAGGCGGAGATTTTGTTTGTGGCTTTCGGTTCGCCTAAGCAGGAGTTTTGGATTCGGGATAATTTATCAAAATTAAAGACTGTTAAGGTGGCAATTGGAGAAGGGGGGTCGTTGGAATTCATCGTTGGCAATTATAAAAGAGCTCCGAAATGGATGCAGAAGGCGGGACTTGAATGGTTGTGGCGGTTATTTATGAATAAAAGTAAATCCGACACTGGCTCCAGGCTTAAAAGAATTTGGCGGGCAGTACCGGTTTTTATTCATACAGTTGTCAAATATAAAATTAAAAATGGGCAGACAATTAATGAAAACAAAAAAGCACAAATTTAATATTATTGATTTAATCCTTGGTTCAATAATCATTTTATTTTTGGCCGTCATAGTTATTGGGAAGTCAATTCCTAATGATGCGGGTAGCGGTAAGCCGGTATTGGTTACAGTCAGAATTCCTTACTCAGATTCCTCGTCCGTTATTTACAATGAAGCGCGTAGGTTGGGGGAAGTTTATTTTGACAGCACTCTAAAACCCGTTCGAGCTGTAAAAGTTGAAAAAATAATTGATAAATCAAGCCATCTGGAGGTTTTAGATATAACGATTATAGGAAGTGGTAGGATTGAAAATGATCGAATAGTTTTTAATGGCACTCGTATTTTAATTGGTCAAAAAGCGGAAATTCACGCAAATTATTTTGCCCAAGGCGTAATTAGCAATGCTCTATATGAAAATTAAAGAGACATTTAATAGCTCTTTTAGCGGATTTTTTTTAAGACTTTTATTTAAAGATGATTATCAAATTTACTTAGACCAAACTTTTTTTGGTAGTCTTTTAGGAAAAATTTGCTTGCCCCTTGTTAGCGAAATTGCACTTCTTTTTGCCGTCATTTTATTTTGGTATGAAGGTTTTCTGGGGCATTATTTCCCTTTTTTAAATCTTTTTCCGGTTGCTTCAATTTTACTCATCTTATCGGTTATTTTTGCCGACAAGAGTAAAATTTTACTTAAAAAATACCATATTTGGTATCTCTTCTTTTTACTATTCAGTGGCATTTCCGGTTTAATGGCCGCTACCAGAGGGATAAATTACTCGCTGGTTGCTAATGGTTTTTTTCTATTTGCTCAGTTTGGTATTGCTATGATTGCCGCACAAGGAGTAAAAAATAAGAAGAAAATCTTGGCTTACCTTGTTTTTTTAAGCTTGCCGTTTGTTCTAACGGGCATATTCCAGGCTCTTAGTCATATAAGGACGGCATCAACATGGCTATCTCCCGGAGAAACGGGAATAGAGACCAGAGCCTTTAGTTTTTTTGGAAGCCCAAACGTAATGGGACTAGCGGCTGCTAGCATATTTTTGCTTTCAATATTTTTATATTTGGAAAATAGAAAGAAATTTTATATGTTGTTTATTGCCGCTTTAAACTTATTGGCGGTCTTTTTTAGTTTTTCCAGAACCGCCTGGTTGGGCCTTTTACTTGCTCTTTTTTTGGCTGTAATTATTAAGAGACGGTTTTTAATTTATTTATTATTATTAGCTTCGGTATTATTGTTGATTCCTCAAATAAAAAATAGAGTTACAAGGGTTTTTATGCCGAATTATTTACATGATGCAACATTGGATGGAAGATTGTGGGCAATGATCAACGGATTTTACATTGCCAAAAAACACATTATATTTGGTGCCGGACCGGGTACTTACGGAGGTCAGTTAGCCACCGGGCAAGCAAGCCCCGTTTATCTAGAAGGCATTCAAAATGGTTATACGGCGCTTTATTATACCGACAATCAATTTTTAGAAATTCTAGTTCAGGTTGGAATTCTTGGGCTTCTCGCGTTTTTTGGTTTTGTGGTTGCAATTTTTGTTAATTTATGGGGAAATATAAGGAGACAAGATAATATTTATTTAGGAGCTTTAAGTATATTTGTGTGTTTTTTGGTAGGAGCAGTATTTTCAAATGTTTTGGAATTTGGTGCGGTTTCAGTGCCGGTGGCCATTATTTTAGGGAGCGTGATGAATGAAAGTTAAAAAGGTTTGCATAATTTATAGCGGGGGGAAGTATTGGGGCGGAATTGAGACTTATTTAAGTCTGCTTTTCGATCTTTATGACAAGGAAAAAGCGGAGCTTTGCCTAATTTCGCTTGGTAATTGGGAACTGTCAAAAAAAATCCAAGAGAAAAACGGTAAAGTTTTTGTGCTTTCCGGGAAGCGGATGCGACTAAAAAATGTTACCGAAATCGTCCAACTCGTAAAAAAAGAAGAAATCGATTTATTAGTGTCGCAAGGCGTAGTTGCTAATTTTTATGCCAGGTTGTCTGCCCTTTTTTCTGGGGTGCCAAATTTAGTAACCGTTCATAGCGAGCTCGCCCAAGATTATAATAATGTTTTTTTAAAGTACATGTACCTCTTCAGCGATATAACTTTAAGCCCAATAACTAAAAAATATATTACCGTGTCGCATTTTTTACAAAATAATCTTACAAAAAGAGGCGTAAATAAGAAGAAAATTGATGTTATATATAATGGTGTCCAACTCTCCGGTCAAAAAGAAGATTTTCACCTGCTCAAACATGATAAAATTGTTATAGGTTCAATTGGCAGGCTTCATAAAGTAAAGGGGTATGGCAATCTAATCGAAGCCGCTAATATCATGGAGGATAAAAACCCGAATTTTAGAATTATTATTTGGGGAGACGGACCGGAAAAAGAAAACTTAAATAAAAAAATAAAAAATTTTGGGATTGAACATCATATTGAACTTGCCGGTTTTGAACCGGATTTAAATAAGATTCTTTCCCTGATAGATGTCTATATACAACCGTCAATTTCCGAAGGGTTCGGTTTAACTGTGGTGGAGGCAATGCTGGCCGGTAAGCCGGTTATTGTAACGCCCGCCGGAGCTTTAAAGGAAATTATAAATAATGGTATTACCGGAATAATTTCTAAAAGCACCGAGCCAAAAGATCTGGCGGATTCGATACTTAAATTGCTTGAAGATAAGGATCTGGGAAGGGAATTATCGGTTTGCGCAAGAAACTATGCAGCTCGGGAATTTGATCCGGAAAAATGGGCCAATAAAACGATTAATACATATTTGGAGGCGGCAAAATGAATATCACCCATGTTATTTTTTACCCGGGTCAGGGAGGCGCAGAACAATATATCTATTTGCAAACCAAATACGCTTTAAAAAATGGCCATCATGTAAATTTTGTACTGGGAAAGGACGGACCATTGGTTGCCAGAATAAAAGAGATGGGTTGCACAATTGACTATGTTAAAATGAGGTCGCCATTTGACTTAAGAGCTATTCTAGCACTAAAAAAAATATTTAGTGAGACAAATGCGGAAGTTGTTCATACCCATTTTTTACGGGAAAACTTTTTAGTGATTGCCGCCTCGCTATTTAACAAAAAGAAGGTTTTTTCAACTGTTCACAGAATTGAAAAGAAAAATTTTATCCAAGAAAAGTTTAATAGAATTTACAGTTTATTTTTAAACAAATTTATAGCTGTTTCCCCGCTAGCCAAAGATCTTTTGTTAAAGGAAGGGATAAGTGAGAAAAAAATAGAACTAATACCAAATGGAGTAGAAATTGGACCCTTTTCTTCCGAAGAAGTTTTAAGGGAATTAAAGATCGAAGCAGGCAAAAAAGTAATATCTTATGTTGGCAGGATGACGCACGAGAAGGGACACGACATGCTGCTTAAAGCTTTTAGCCGGCTGCAATTGGATAACGCTGTTCTTGTTTTGGTTGGAGACGGCGATCTTAGAAAAAATATCGAAAATGATATTAAAAAATTAAAACTAGAAGGTAAGGTAATCTTGACCGGCAATAGAGACAGGGGATATGAAATTATCGGGTCTTCGGATCTTTATGTTCAGCCGTCAAAATTAGAAAATATGCCTTTAAGTGTGGAGGAGGCAATGCTTCTTGGAATACCGATTGTTGCTTCCAAAATAGCTGCACACGAGTTACTGTTGGAAGATGAGCGCTATGGGACTTTATTTACGGGTGAAGACGATTTGGTAAAAAAAATCACCTTTTGTCTTTTAAATCAAAAGTTTGTATTAGAAAAGGCAAAGAAAGCTAGAGAGTACTCTGAAAATAATTTAACGGCGGAAAAAATGTGGCAAAAGACTTTGAGACTATATGAAACAGCTTAAATTAAAAAATTTACGGAAGGATACTAAGGCAGCTGTTTTATTAGTTTTTTTCTTGTTCTTTATATTGCTCATGAGGTATTGTCTTTTACTAAAATCTTTTTAGAGCTACGGACGATTGATGGAGCTTTTACGATTGTTTATAAGGAAGGAGAGTCTGAATACAAGACGTCACTTAATGAAGCCAGTTGCGATTTCTCTTCGGCAAAAAAATTTAGCTACTTAAATAATATTAAACTAGCTTTTGTCATGTCGGATGATCTTAACTTTGAAAAAAGTGTACACACGAAAGAAAATCCCATGGAATATTATCTTAAAATAGAAAAAGGCAGTGAAATTCATGAATATTACTATACGCCGGACAAATTGCCTCGTAATTTAGCTATAATTTCTGGAATTATGCTATCGCCGTGGCAAAAAGAACTAAAAAAATATAATTTTCAGACATAAGATAATAAAAAGTCTGAACTGCTCTCACTTTCTACGTTGTCATTCCCGCGAAGGCGGGAATCCAGAAGGAATGGATCCTGAATCAAGTTCAGAGCCTGCCCTCGACCAGATCGAGGGATGACGAGTCTAGGGGTTTATTGCAAATATTTATGAAGCTGTTTTTATGAGAAATTGTAAAAATGAGGATAGTTCAGTAAAAAAGTCTTTACATTTCCGTCATTTTTTGGTAAATTTATTTATGCATTAAAAAGTCTAAAAGTTTATGAGGAATTTTCTCACAACTAAAGGAGCGGCAAATTAGATAAAGGTTATACCTCTTTCTTACAGTGGCCGCTCTAGAAGCGGCTTTTTTAATGTTTGCCCGCTCGAAGCTTTAAGGGCGAAGACGGGTCAATCGAACCTTGATAACTAAAGAACAGAATGCATCTAAACTAAAATTGCAATTTTAAATATGGTCAGTATTTGAGTGACTTTAAATACTGGTCTTTCAAAAATCAAGTCAAGTAAGGGCACAAGGTGGATGACTTGGCGTAAGAGGCCGAAGAAGGACGTAGTAGCCTGCGATAAGCGTCGGTGAGCTGGCAAACAAGCTCTGACCCGGCGATTTCCGAATGGGGAAACCCAACGAGAGTCATGTCTCGTTACTCCTATCTGAATATATAGGATAGGTAGAGGGCACCTGGGGAACTGAAACATCTAAGTACCCAGAGGAATAGACATCAACCGAGATTCCGTTAGTAGCGGCGAGCGAACGCGGATCAGCCTAAACCTTTTTAATGTTAAAGCTTACAGGCGTTGTTAAAAGGGTGTTGTGAGGTAATTGTCCATTCTTTGTAGATAGTTCGGAAAAGTTAACACGAATTGTCTACAGGGAATTACCAAAAGCTGTAACTTTTGGGTAAGGTAAAAAACTAAGAAATTTAATGGAAGGAATCTGGAAAGAACCGCCATAGAGGGTGATAGCCCCGTACATGAAAAATTTCTTGGCCTTATACGATTATACTCAAGTACCACGGGACACGAGGAATCCTGTGGGAATCTGGGAGGACCACCTTCCAAGGCTAAATACCTCTTATGACCGATAGTGAACAAGTACCGTGAGGGAAAGTTGAAAAGAACCCCTGTTAGGGGAGTGAAATAGAACCTGAAACCATGTGCCTACAAAGAGTCGGAGCATCTGAATAGCGGATGTGACGGCGTGCTTTTTGCAGAACGAACCAACGAGTTAATGGCTGTTGCAAGGTTAAGTTGTTATACAACATAGCCGAAGTGAAAGCGAGCCCTAATAGGGCGACATAAGTAGCAGTCATTAGACCCGAAACCGGGCGACCTAACCATGGGCAGGCTGAAGCGGCGGTAAGACGTCGTGGAGGGCCGAACCCACGTCAGTTACAAATGGCGGGGATGACCTGTGGTTAGCGGAGAAATTCCAATCGAGCTCGGAGATAGCTGGTTCTCTCCGAAATAGCTTTAGGGCTAGCCCTGTAAATTACCTTCCGGGGGTAGAGCACTGAATCGGTTTGGGGCCTTTAACGGTACCCAGCCGAAATAAACTCCGAATACCGGAAGCAATTATTGCAGGAGTCAGAATGTGGGGGCTAAGCTCCATGTTCAAAAGGGAAACAACCCAGATCGCCAGCTAAGGTCCCTAAATCTATACTAAGTGGAAAACGATGTGAAGTCGCACAGACAACCAGGATGTTGGCTTAGAAGCAGCCATCATTTAAAAAGTGCGTAATAGCTTACTGGTCAATTGTGATTTCGCGCGGAAAATATAACGGGGCTTAAGTATAGTACCGAAGCTGCGGATTTCTCGTGTCTCACTAATGTTCGACACTTCGATAAATCAAAAATGATAAATCAAAAATCAAAATTAAAGTAGGCTTCAAAAGAAGCCCATCGGTATTACTGAAATAATAAATATTAGCTTTAGCTAAATACCAAAATTTTGAACTTTGACTTTTGAACTTTGAATTCGACGAGTGGTGAGCGATAGCGAGACACGAGGAGTGGTAGGAGAGCGTTCCTGTCTGGTGTGAAGCGAAATTGTAAAGTTTCGTGGACTGGCAGGAAGTGAGAATGTTGGTATGAGTAGCTATAAAGGACGTGAAAACCGTCCTCACCGTAAGTCCAAGGTTTCCAGGGCAACGTCGATCGACCCTGGGTTAGTCGGGCCTAAGCCGAGGCAAATAGCGTAGGCGATGGACAGCAGGTTGATATTCCTGCACTGGTGTTATTGTTCCTTAAGCTGACGCTGGATGGTAGTCAGAGCGCACTTTTGGCTATGTGCGTCCAAGTACGTAGTTCGTGTCTCACTAATGTTCGACACTTCGATAAATCAAAAATCAAATCTCAAAGATCAAAATTGTGGTGGATTTCAAAAGAAATCTCCAAATAATTAATAAAAAAGCTAGCAATGCTAGCCACCAAATTTTTGACTTTTGCATTTTGAACTTTGAATTAGAGCGAGTGGTGAGCGATAGCGAGACACGAGTGAAATATGAGTGAAAGCCTGGGTAAATCCGGGTGATTCTGGTGAGCCAAACAGACAAGAAAAGGCTTAAATTAATAGATAACGCCGACCGTACCGCAAACCGACACAGGTAGACGGGTAGAGTATACCAAGGTGTTTCGGGAGAACCCTCTTTAAGGAACTCGGCAAAACAGCGGGCGTAACTTCGGGATATGCCCTGCCAAACTGTGTCTCACTATTTAGTGGGACGGAAAGTTCCAAAGAAATATTCCCAAAAAAATGGAAAAATGAAAATTAAAGATATTTTTGAAAGACTAGAATGTGAACAAATCTGTGCTCCTCGATAGCGAGGCACGGTTTGGCCGCAGCGAAAGACCCCAGGCGACTGTTTATCAAAAACACAGGTCTCTGCTAACTCGAAAGAGGATGTATAGGGACTGACGCCTGCCCAGTGCTGGAAGGTTAACAGGAGGTGTTCACGCACCGAATCGAAGCCCCAGTAAACGGCGGCCGTAACTATAAACCGGACCAATTGTAGTTACGTAAAAAAATCTAACTAAATGCTGGAAACTCCTTAGAGCCATATCACCCAAACAGTAATCCGAAAGGATAAGCTGAGAGGTTAGAAAAGATACGGATTGGACAATCAGCAGGAAAGACTCCTAAGTCAAAATCGATATGGAGAATCCTCAGAGACTATACGTTAGATCCGGCCTACGGCTCGTATGAGCAATTGCCGGAAAGATATAGTCCGATCTTCATGGTAACATGAAGTCTCCTTAAAGGAACTTTAAGGAGAGCTTACAATAGTAAGTAACATTATGAACGGTCCTAAGGTAGGAATTGCTGCCCCTCGTATTGGTAACAATACGAAGTGCATTTGGCTATATGCTGGAAACCCTGTCTTCTAAAAGGAGAATAGAATCCCACACTACCTTTTCAAAATAGAACGCATGTTCTATAATAGATACAAAGAAAGGTAAAAATGTGATGGGCGCAGACAATCAGCAGGAAAGACTTATTAAACTTGGATGGATTATTGGTTTTGTAGACGGAGAAGGATGTTTCTCAATTGGATTCATTAGACAACAAGATCGAATGAATCGAAAAGGCTACAAAACTGGGTTTCAAGTTAGTCATGAGTTCGTAGTAACTCAAGGCGAAAAAAGTGTTGAATCATTGTACGAATTACAAAACTTCTTTAAGGTTGGTCAGGTAATTATAAATAGAAGATATGATAACCATAAAGAACATATGTATCGTTACGTTGTTAGGAGTAGAAAAGATTTGCTAGAGGTTATAATTCCATTTTTTAAGAAAAATAGAATGCATACTTCTAAGCGGATGGACTTCGAAAAATTTACAAAGTGTGTAGAACTTATTGAGAAAGGAAATCATCTTTCTCATGATGGTCTAATAACTATTGCAAAAATTACAGAAACAATGAATCATCAAAAATCTAGAAAAGATTTAATAAGAATCCTCAGAGACCATACGCCAAATATCCCAGACATGGGATAATGATATGGTCCCGTCTGCATGGCGACATGCAGGGATAACTTCAAAGGAAAAGTTATCCGCTCGAATAGAGTTAAGATTTCAAGCGAAATTCCTTGTCGGGTAAGTTCCGACCCGCACGAATGGCGCAACGGTCTGGGGACTGTCTCAAAGAGGGACCCGGCGAAATTGCAGTAGCGGTGAAGATGCCGTTTTCCCATAACAAGACGGAAAGACCCCGTGGAGCTTTACTACAACTTGACATTGGATTAGGGTATATTATGTGTAGCATAGGTGGAAGACTTTGAAGTTCCGACGCAAGTCGGGATGGAGTCGACAAGTGAAATACCACTCTTAATATGTTTTGGTCCTAACTATTACCGTGAATCCGGTATAGGGACAGTGTCTGGTGGGTAGTTTGACTGGGGCGGTCGCCTCCTAAAGAGTAACGGAGGCGTTCAAAGGTTAGCTAGGGCTGGATGGAAATCAGTCCGATAGTGCAAACGCATAAGCTAGCTTGACTGTGAGACCTACAAGTCGAGCAGGTGCGAAAGCAGGAGTTAGTGATCCGACGATTCGGCGTGGATCGGTCGTCGCTCAACGGATAAAAGCTACCCCGGGGATAACAGGCTGATTTCTTCCAAGAGTCCACATCGACGAAGAAGTTTGGCACCTCGATGTCGGCTCGTCGCATCCTGGGGCTGGAGAAGGTCCCAAGGGTTTGGCTGTTCGCCAATTAAAGCGGTACGCGAGCTGGGTTCAGAACGTCGTGAGACAGTAAAACAAGGGAATTGCTGTCTATAAATCTGGCTATATGCTGGAAACCCTGTCCTCTAAAAGGGGAATAGAATCTTGCACTACCTAGAAAGTTACTCATAATAATATTAGTAACTCGGGTGAAAATGTGTCAAGTGCAGACAATCAGCAGGAAAGGCTAGGCAACTACATTGCAGGTTATGTTGACGGGGAAGGTAGTTTTCATGTTGGTATTCGAAAAGTTTAAATGTTAAACTTGGATACCAGCTGGTTCCGGAATTTCATGTTAGTCAAAATAGTGATAGGAATCAGGTCTTAATGTTAATTAAAGAGACATTAGGATGTGGTTATATAAAACCAAATCATAAAAATAGACTAAATGATAATTCGGAAGTGCTTGTCGTTAGAAATCGAAATGATTTACTAACAAAAGTAATACCTTTCTTTAAGGCAAACCCGATAATCTCTAGTAAGCAAAAGGATTTTGAAACTTTTGCCGAAATAGTATATTCCATGGAAAAAGGTGATCATCTCATAAGGAAAAGCTTAATTAATTTAATTAAAAAAGCTTTTGCAACGAATGGAGGTGGAAAATATCGTAAATGGAATATAGAAATTATAACTGCAAGCCTAGAATCCTCAGAGACTATATGCCAGAATCCGGCAACTGCCGGATAAGATATAGTCCGAGCTGCATGGCGACATGCAGAGTCTAGCAGAAATGGCTAGGCCACTCCGATTTAAATCGGAGAAGTAACAACACTGTCGGTCCCTATCTGTTATGGGCGTTGAAATTTGAAGGAAGCTGCTCCTAGTAAGAAATTGCTACTTTACGGAGTAATCCGTAATGACAATTCGGCTAATAACGGTGAAGCCTTCATAAATTTATTTGGCAACGGAAAAATAACTGGTTTCGGTCAACCGGTTGTGATATATTTGCTGAGGACCATATAAATTTTTAAGGTAATACCGTGGGAAGTCGTCTTAAAACTCAATTGGCATATATAGCGGGTTTTCTTGATGGCGATGGAAGCTTGATGTTACAGATAAAGAAGTGAAGCGACAATGGTCGCGCAAGATTTATGGCAACTATCTGTTTCTATCAAGATTCACGTCATGACAAACCATTGTTCTGGATAAAAGATATTCTGAGTATCGGATACATTTCAAAGAGAAATGATGGTATCACAGAACTTAGAATAAACGGCTATAAGCAAGTAGAAAGAATTTTAAAATTGCTTAAACCATTTATCCAGTTTAAGGAGATTCAAGCTGATACACTTTTAAAAGCGACAATGTTGCTTCAAAGTGAAAATCTTGAATCAAAAGATTATGAAAAACTTGTAGAATATATGCTTATAATTCAAAACGAAAACTACAGATCAAGAAAAAAGAAAACCAAAGAAGAATTATTAAAAGTTTTAGGATTGACCCCGTAACGACTTGTCTCGCAAAGAGACGGACTTATATAAACTGGAAAGCCTTAAAAAGCAGGTTTATATGGGTAATACGCCGACCCCTAATCCGGCATTGCCGGAAAGGGTGAAGATATAGTCTATGCTCCTAGAAATAGGGGAAGTACATGACGAGAGGACCGGAGCGGACGAACCTCTGGTGTACCAGTTGTCCTGCCAAGGGCATTGCTGGGTAGCTAACGTTCGGAAGGGATAACCGCTGAAAGCATATAAGTGGGAAGCCCATCCTAAGATTAGATTTCGTTACAGACTCCATATAGAACATGTGGTTGATAGGCTTTAGGTGTAAGTCCGGTAACGGATTCAGCCGAGAAGTACTAATAAGTCGATGACTTGATTTTTAATCTCTATTTGAATCTAAGTACTTTAGAGACAAGTAGAGGCTAAGGCCAGTGTTTAAGGCAACTCAAGTAGAATTTCAAATTTTGAATTAGTAATTATTAATTAATTTAAAAATTAAGAAATTAATAGTTAAATTTGCATTTTAGCTTTGAGATGTCATTCTGTTCTTTATAGTTATCATCATGCGTCATTCTGAACTTGTTTCAGAATCCCATGGATTCCAGGCTGAGCTTGGAGTGACAAATATACAGACCCTGTTTCTCCGCCAAAAGCGGATAAGTAAAAAGCAGGGTTCTGGTGATTATAGCGTAGAGGTTATACCTGATCCCATCCCGAACTCAGAAGTCAAGCTCTACAACGCCGATGGTACTTGCCCGTACGGGCCGGGAGAGTAGGAAGTCGCCAGAACCCTGCTTTTTAAGTACTTAAATTGTCATTCCCGCGAAGGCGGGAATCCAGTCGTTACTATAAATTTCTTTTCTACTTTTGAGCGATCAAAAGATAGTAAAAATCGTCGGCTGTCCTCGTGGGGAATCGTAGTCATAGGCCTAATGAACATTTTTGGGTGGCTATTTCACCCTAAAGAGCAGGTAGAATATCAGTTTGATCTTTCGATCTCGTCTTAACCCATTATGAATATTAACCTTCTTTTTTATATATGAAAAAGTTCCCTCCATACTGTTGTTAGTGTTAGGGATATTGAGTTCTGGATGATCATAAAAAGTGAATAGATAGTCCAGATTTCTTTTTAAGCTAAAGTAAGCACTCCTAGTTCTCCTGTGAGTGAAATAGTTTCTTCCTGTCTCCGGATTAAAAGTTT
>MNYC01000031.1:7804-20418 GCA_001872945.1 bacterium CG2_30_37_16 | reverse complement strand
AGTATTTTGTTCCAAACCAAACTTCACTTATCAGTTTATACTTTTCTCTTCTATCATTAATTTCAAAAGCAAAGTCTTTATTTGTTTCCAAAAACTCTCTTATTTCGTTACAATTGAATAGGTGTAGGTTTTTCATTATGATACTCACATATCTAGTATGAATCCTGCACCATTTTTAGTCCATTCTTGCGTTAGAATGAGGGGTCAGTTTAGTCCGATCTTGTATTAGACAAGACTATTAATTGACAATTTTCATTTTATTTGATAGAATAGTTACTACCAAAGACAGCAAGTCCCAGATGGGTTAAATATCTTGCCGAGGTTAAATAGATCCTTATTCGTCTTTGGTTTAACCAAAGATTTTTTAATATCAGAGCAGGTTAATTAGGTCAAATAGGCTCAGTAGGCTAAGTAGGAAAATTCAAGAACCCATTTAGCCTACACGGCCGATTTGACCCAATAACCGAATTAAAAGGAGAAATATGGCCATAACTAAAGAGAAAAAAGAAGCCTTAGTTTCCGAGCTTGCAGAAAAATTGCAAAAATCAAAGTCTTTTGTCGGCACAAGTTACGCCGGTCTTAAGATGGAAGAGATGTCTGAGATCAGAAATCTCTTCAAAAAAGCCGGTAATGAATTTAAAGTAGTGAAAATTACTTTACTTGAAAGAGCTGCTAAAGAGGCCGGTTTTAAAGATTTAGACGTCGCAGCGTTCGAAGGAAAGCCATTTGCTATAGCATTTGGTTACACCGATGAAATAGCCCCCGCAAAAGATGTCTTTAGCTTTGCAAAGAAAAACGGCAAATTGGAAATTTTAGGAGGCATGCTAGAAGGAAAAAACCTTACTGCTGCCGAAGTTAAAAATTTGGCGATATTGCCATCAAGAGAGCAGTTGCTTTCAAGAATGCTTGGCTCTATCAATGCTCCGGTTCAAAATTTTGCTTACGTTTTACACGCCAATTTAAGATCAATAGTTTATTTATTAAATGCAATTAAAGAAAGTAAAGTTGGCTAATTAGGCCAAATAGGTTCAGTAGGCTAAGTAGGAAGACTCAAAAACCCATTTAGCCCACTCGGCCGATTTGACCAGCTAAGCCTAATAAAAAAGGAGAAAATATAATGTCTGAAGAAACTAAAAAAGTAGAAGTTCCTAAAAAATTTGCGGATCTTGTAAAACAGGTCGAAGAAATGTCTGTTTTAGAATTATCCGAACTTGTTAAAATTTTAGAAGACAGATTCGGTGTTTCTGCTGCTCCGGCTGCAGTTGTTGCTGGTCCAGTACAAGGTGCAGGCGAAACTGCTGAAGCTGCAGAAGAAAAAACCAGCTTTAATGTTGTTTTAACTGCTGCTGGTGGTAACAAAATTTCTGTTATTAAAGCCGTAAGAGAAATTAGCCCAAACTTAGGTCTTAAAGAAGCTAAGGATTTAGTTGATTCTGCACCAAAGACCATTAAAGAAAATGCCTCCAAAGATGATGCAGCAGCAGCAAAAGCCAAGCTTGAAGAAGCTGGCGCTACCGTAGAACTTCAGTAATCCGTTTTTTTCAAGTAACAAAGAGCCCTAATCGGGCTCCTTGTTATAATAATTTAACTGGTTGTAAACCATCGCGGATATATTTTTAATGAGATTTTGTGGATTTTGTATATTATTGCTGTCTTTTGTCATAACGCAAATTAGATAAGGTGTATCCGTGTAGACAATTCCGCAATCATGGAGTTCTTTTTTTGAAACGCCTCCTTTGTTTGTAGAAGTAATGCCGAATTTATGTGAGACCTGAATATCGTTTGGCAAACCAGCAATAAGACCATCTTTATAATTTATTTTACTTAATATCTCTAATGCTTTTTCAGATAGTTCTTTGTTCAAATAAGTTGCATTGAACAATACTCGTAGTGAGTATGAAAAATCCTTTACAGTTATATAATCTTCGTGATTATTGGTATCTGCACTGTATGGAATTTTTAGATCGCTAAATATTTTTTTATAAAGATTTATATCTACATTTTGAGTAAGAAAAATAAAGGCATTATTATCCGAGTATTTTATCATGTATTCTATTGCTTCAGCAATTGAATACGTTTCTCCGGATTTCAAGAATTTCTCCGGTTGAACTTCTATGCCTTTGTTGTAATTGGTTGTATCCTTGTAAACAATTTTTTTATCCAGAAAATTTTTGTCGGTTCGAGCCATCTGCAAGGTTGCTATCATAACCGGTATCTTGTTTAGACTTGCCGGGTAATATTCTTCCTCGCCATTTATATTTATGCTGCTACCGTCTTGATAGTTTCTCATATAAACCGATGCAGTACCGATATTGCCTTTTGATTTTTCGGAACTAATATATTCTTCTATATTCTTTTTTAGAATATCTGTTTTCTCAGAAGTAATTGCTGTTTCCGTTTCGCAGGCAAGTAGCGGTCTTGTATGGTTATATCCTTCCAGTCGCAGGTTATGCATAAGATTGTTTTTTTGATTAAAGCTAGAGTTGATTCCTATAATAAAACCCAGCCCGACTCCCAAAGCGAGAATAACGACTGCTAATAATATTTTGCTTTTTTTATCTTTGCTCATATTCACGACAGAACCAATATACAAAATTTTTATTAATAATTCAAATCGAAACAACGAAGGTTTGTAATATTAATAAAAAACTTGCTACTGCCTGTCTTTTTAGTTTACAATTAAAGAAGATGGATACAATAACACCAAAACCGCCTGTTCCAAGTCCTACTTTGCCGGGCGATCAAAATAATAATGGTAACAACGAAGCCGTTAAAAATCAGACGGCTGATGTATCGAAACCACTGAAGATTAAAAAAAGTGCCGGTGAATTTGGTAAAGCCTTTAAGTGGGGTTCCGGTTTAAGTTTCGGTTGTTTTCTTTTTATTTTTTTCGCAGTTGCTTCCATCGTAATCTTTTCGGCGCTAACCGATGATTCTAATGAGCCTGAATCTACAAATAAAATTGTCGAAACTCAAACACAAGGGACGGGTAGGGATAAAATCGCGGTAATTAATATTGCGGGAGAAATTATTGAATCTTCCAGCGCCTTAGATATGAGTAATGGCGTCGTTTCAACAATCGTTTCAAACGAATTAAAAAAAGCTCATGAAGATAAAAATGTTAAAGCTGTGGTTTTAAGCGTCAATTCTCCCGGCGGAGGTGTCAATCCTTCGTTTGAAATTTATAAGTGGGTTAAAGCGTTAAAGCTTAATAACAAACCGGTTGTAGTTTCAATGGGCGATATGGCTGCGTCCGGCGGATATCTACTTTCTGCTCCTGCCGATAAAATTTATGCTTTGCCCACAACATGGACGGGCAGTATCGGCGTGATAATGTCTTTACCAAACTATGAAGGTTTATTTGAAAAAATTGGTTATAAAGAAATAGTTATAAAATCCGGTAAATTAAAAGACATGGGTTCTTCGTCTAGGGCATTAACAGACGAGGAAAAGGCCGTATTTCAAAATATGATTGATGATGCCTACGATCAGTTTGTTACTATTGTCGCTGAGGGCAGGGGTAAAGATAAAGCGGAAATTAAAAAAATTGCTGATGGCAGAATTTATTCCGGTAAGCAAGCTAAAGAAAATGGTTTGGTTGATGAACTAGGCGGCCTTGATGATGCCATAAAAGAAGCAGCCAACTTGTCACATATAACTGATTACACGGTGGTTGAATATTCTCGCCCCGTTTCTTTATCTGAAAAGTTTCTTCAATTTAAAACAAATCTTAATTTCTTAGGAGTTAACTTAGATCTGAGGAAGGCTCAAGATGCTAAGCCTTCTTTGAAATATAAGTGGTCAATTAATTAGGGGCGGCGAGTGGAGTTAGTTTTCCCTGGAAAATTTATTGTTTTGGAGGGCAACGAGGGTTCCGGTAAAGGGACTCAAATTGAGTTACTTAAAAAAAGATTGGAAACTTTATATCCCGGCAAAGAAATAATAACTACGGCCGAACCTTGGGACGATCCGGCAAGTCCGGAAGGGCAACGAATCAAAAGGATTTTAAAGGAAAAGGAAAAAGAAATAAATCCGGGGGAAAAATTTGATGCGATAAAATTTCAAACTCTTTATATCGCAGATAGACATATTCATTGGGAAAAGCTGATTATTCCGGCTTTGGAGAGAGGTGCTATCGTTTTAAGTGACAGAGAAAGACTTTCAACATATGCTTTTACTTTAGCTTATGGTGGGAACTTAGAAGAAATGGTATCTTGGCACCGGCTTTTACCCGTACCGGACTTAACTTTGTATCTAAGAGTTACACCGGAGATGTCCGTTAGCAGAATCGGACTCCGAAAAGATAAACAAATAGAAATTTTTGATAAAACGGAAAGCGTTCGGAAAGTATTTAATGCCTATGAAGAGGTAACAAGTTCCGGAGTTATTCCCAACATAGAAGTAGTAAGTGGCGAAGATTTGCCGAAAGTTGTCTCAGAATCTATTATGCAAGTTGTGAATAACTGTTTCGGATTAGATCTAAATTTAAGCTCGGAAGCTGTTTTTGAAATAGATTAAAAAAAACCTCAAGATAATCTTGAGGTTAGAACTAATCATCGGGAACAATTTTATAACGATTTTGGCCTAATGTTGTTTCTCGGAGTCTATTTTCCTTTTTAACTATGCGATAACAGGAAACTGACGGGCATTTTTTTATAATCTCATACTCTCTAGAAGTCATAAGGATTGGAGTTTTTGTTCGGTATCCCTGTCTAGAAATTGCCAAAATATTTATATTTGGATCCTTTAAACAGCTGAGCACAATTTTTGCTTCCGGATAATTCTCGATTAAAGCATTCTCCTTACCTGTTATCACCAAAACAATATTTTTTGGCTTTATGTTTGTTTGAAGAATTATCTCCATTCCAAATTGTCGATGCGAGCTTGCCGGAAGGGGAAAAGAGAAAGTCATTTTGTCACTTAAATAAGCACCGCATAAATTGGTTGCCATTTTCCCCATGTCTTTTAAGATAAGTCTTTGAACTAATTCCTTTTCCTTATTTTCAGTAATGTTTTCAAATTCGTTTTCAATTGTTTTAATTAGCAACTTTAAAATTTCGATTGAAGGGAATGCGGTTATATCTCTCTTGTCCGGGCTAAAACCTCTGTCGGTTACTAACTCTATGTATTTGCCTTGAAAACAGATTTCCATTTTGCCGACCTCCTAATTGTCAAATGGCCAAATTGACAATACTTTATATTAATTTCATTTGTTTTGCAAGTAAATTCTGTTAAAAAAGGAAAAAAAGTGATAAAATATGGCAATGTTTAAGTTTACTGAAATTAGAAAAGACCAAAAAAGCCAAGCGCGGACCGGAATTATTGAAACGGATAGGGGAGAGATTAAGACCCCCGTCTTTATGCCGGTGGGTACTATTGGCAGTGTCAAATCTTTGAGTTCCGAAGAAATTTATAATCTTGGAGCTGATATTATTCTAGGTAACGCCTATCATTTGTATCTTCGTCCGGGCCTTGAAGTATTGAAGGAATTTGGAGGCCTTCATAATTTTATGAACTGGGAAAAATCGATACTGACTGATTCCGGTGGATTTCAGGTTTTTTCTTTGGCTAATATGCGAAAAATCACTGACGAAGGGGTTGAATTTGCTTCTCACATTGACGGATCTTCGCATTTTTTCACGCCCGAAAAAGTTATGGAAATACAAAAAATTATAGGGTCTGATATTGCTATGGTTCTTGATGAATGTGTTGATCCTGAAGCGCCAAGAGAATATGTTCTAAAGTCGCTTAAAAGAACTCATGATTGGGCCAAAAGGTCTAAGGACTTTCCGAAGTTGGAAGGACAGGCTGTTTTTGGCATTGTTCAGGGAAGCGTTTTTAAGGATTTAAGAATTGAAAGTGCGAAATTTATAAAGGATTTGAACTTTGAAGGAGTTGCCGTTGGTGGGTTAGCGGTTGGCGAATCCAGAGAAAAGCGCCTGGAGGTTTTAGATATTTTGTCAGAAGAACTCCCCAAAAATAAACCGCATTATTTAATGGGCGTTGGCGAGCCGGTTGATATTTTAGAGTCGGTTGAAAGAGGAATAGACATGTTTGATTGCGTTATGCCCACCAGAATGGCTAGAAACGGTGCAGTTTGGACAATAACCGGCAGAATTAACTTAAGAAATGCAAAATATACTAAGGATAAAACTCCTATCGAGGTTGGGTGCGGTTGCTTAAGTTGCAAGGCAGGTTATTCTAAAGGATATTTAAGCCATCTTATAAAAAATAATGAAATTTTGGGACACAGGCTAACCACTCTTCACAATCTTCATTTCTTATTATCTTTAATGGAAAATATTAGAGAGTCAATAAATAATGGCTCTTTCCCTACCTTTAAAAAAGATTTCATTCTCAAGTTTAACGATAAAATTGACACTGGGTAAATAAAGTGATAATTTTGTGAGTAAGGGGAAAACAAAAATAAAAGGAAAAAATTATGGATGACAGAGAAAAAATTGAACATTTAAGTCAGCTTATTGACGGCGCCGAAACATCAATTTTAGCGGCACGCCAATTAATTAACGAATTATCCGGTAAATCTAGCCCGACCGTTGAAGCCCTAAAGAATAAAGCCTCAAGTCTGAATGTTTCCGAAGGCGGGAAAATAATTGAAGGAGTATTTGACGGTGAGCACATGGTGGGGCCGGATCAAAAGAAGTATCCGATTCCGGCCAACTATGCCTCAAAGTCAAAATTAGTTCAAGGTGACGTCTTAAAGCTAACCATTAATGCTGACGGCACTTTTATTTTTAAACAAATTGGTCCAACCCCACGAAAAAAAATAACAGGTATTTTAAATTACGCGGATGGCGACTATAGGGTCCTAGCTGAAGGAAAAGCATATAAGATTTTATTTGCTTCAGTTACTTATTTTAAGGTGCAGCCGGGCGACCATGTTACTTTAGTTATTCCAAAAGACGGCAACAGTGAGTGGGGCGCAATTGAAAATGTCTTGCACGGTGTTTCTGAGGGCGAAGAATCGCCGGAAGAAAGTTTTGAAAAAGATGAGGAGATGCTAGAGGCTGTAAAAGCAGGTGCGCCACTTACGATAGAAGAAGATCCAAATTTAGAGGAGCCTGCTGTTGCCAGCGAAACTAGCGAAGAAGAAATGCCAAATACTATGGCTTGGTCTGGGGCGAGTGCGGGCAGTAATAATTCTGATATCTCCGAACTTTTGGGTAACGAGCCGCAAAGCGAGCCGGAAGCTGCGAGTGGAAGCAATAATGATTATTTAATAAATGAAGGAACAGCTGAAGTTACTGAGGTACCAGTCGAGGCTGAAGAAGTAAATCCTGTCCCAAATTCGCCAAAGTCAGTTTCGGGTAGCGAACAAGAAGTAAAAGAACTTGAAATATAGACAATAATTCTAGTTTAAATAAGGGGTTATTTTTGTTATACTTTAAGTGAGGTGGATATGAGAGCAGCATTATATAGAAAGTATAGGCCGGCTTTGTTTTCGGATGTTTCCGGACAAGACCATGTTACTAGGACCCTTATGAACGCAATAGAAATGGGCCGGGTTTCGCACGCTTATTTGTTTTGCGGAGTTAGAGGAGTCGGCAAAACGTCCGTTGCGCGAATTTTTTCTAAGGCGGTTAACTGTCTAAATTTAAAAAAGGGTGAGCCTTGCGACGAATGCGAGATTTGCCTGGATTTTATGGCGGGAAAAGCCCTAGATTTAATTGAAATTGATGCGGCTTCCAATAGGGGAATAGACGAGATAAGAGATCTGCGGGAAAAAATCAAATTTGCTCCAAATAAAGCAAAGTACAAAGTTTTTATAATTGATGAAGTGCACATGCTTACCAAGGAAGCGTTTAATGCGCTTTTAAAAACCTTAGAAGAGCCGCCAGCTCACGCTATTTTTATTTTAGCAACTACTGAAGCGCATAAAATTCCGGAAACAATTATTTCCAGATGTCAGCGTTTTGATTTCCAAAGAATCGGTTTAAAAACAATCGCCGATCATCTTGAGAACATTGCTTCTAAAGAAAATTTTGAGTTTGACAAAAAAGCCTTGGAAATAATTGCGGCAGAATCGGGCGGCAGTTTCAGGGACGCCATATCTCTTTTGGACCAAGTTTCTTCCTTTAATAAAGGCAAAATATCCATGGAAGAAGTGCGTCTTATTGTCGGTCATATCGATTTAGAAATAATCACTGGCTTCGTTTGGTTCTTGGTTCAGGGCAAAACAAAAGATGCTTTGGGCGTAATTGAAAAGCTAGTTGAAGATGGTCGAGATGTACTGCAATTTATTAAAAGCACTACCGTTTTTTTGCGCTCGGCAATGCTTTATAAGTTTACTAAAAATCAGAGTGAATTATTCTCAAAAGAGTCTTTGGAAAAAGTTGCCAATGCCTTATCGGAAAAAGAAATAATTGACATGGTACAGGATATTGCTAATGTAGAAAAACAAGCGAGGCTTACTTTAATTCCACAGTTGCCTCTAGAAATTGCCGTGGTAAAATTTGCGTTGCTCGAAGGAACAGAGATCCAGCAAAAGGAAAGCAAAAAAGTAGAAACAGGCACAGGGAAAGAGTCTAAAATTAATACCGGTGATAAATGGGATGAGTTTTTATTGGAAGTAAAGGCTGAGAATCATTCTGTCCATGCTCTTTTAAGGGCTGCCCAACCGGAACTATCCGGTAAAGAATTAAAATTACATTTTCAATACCAATTTCATAAAGAAAGAGTAGAAGATAATAAAAATAAGTTAATTTTAGATAAAGCTGCTTCAAAGGTTTATGGCCAGCCTCTAAAAGTAAAATGCGTTCTCCTATCGGGTGGCGCTAAAAAACCTAAAGAGAAGCCGGAAGTAAATTTAGAAAATCAGGTAGTGGAAATGTTTGGCGGGGAGATAATAAGCTAAATGTCTAGAGAAACAAAAAGAACAATTGATCCGCTGGAAAAAATTCCGCCTCAAAATGTTGAAGCGGAAATATCCGTATTGGGCTGCTTGCTTTTAGAAAAAGATGCCCTTATTAAAGTTGTGGATATCTTATCTCCGGAAGATTTCTATAAAAAGGAACATGAAGATATCTACGAAGCGATGTTGGAACTTTTTGAAAAAAGACAGCCGATTGATTTAATTACTTTATCAAACAGACTGGATGAAAAGAAATCCTTAAAAGAAATCGGTGGGTCATCTTATCTTGCGTCTCTTGCAAATGCGGTAGTTTCCTCGGCTCATGTTTTTGATTATGCAAAAATTGTGGCGGATAAAGCGGTCCTACGAAGACTCATAGAAGCAGCTAATTTTGTTATAGAAACAACGTTTAGTTCTGACGGCGAGATTGATGAAGTTTTAGATAAGGCGGAGCAAACACTTTTTTCAGTTTCTCAAAGACATCATAAACAGCAATTTATTTCAATTAAATCTATTTTAACGGATACCTTTGAAAAACTTGACCTACTTCATAAAGACAAAGGGTCCTTAAGGGGCGTGCCGACTGGGTTTAAGGAACTAGACAATAAATTAGCCGGTTTGCAGCTGTCTGATCTTATAATTGTTGGTGGCCGTCCTTCTATGGGTAAATCGTCTTTTGCCTTAAATGTTGGTCAATATTTGGCGTCAAAAGAAGGAATGCCGGTAGGCATGTTCTCACTGGAAATGTCTAAGGAACAATTGGTGGACAGAATGCTTTGCTCCGAGGCCAATATCGACTCTTGGAAATTAAGAACCGGTAATTTAAATGATGATGATTTCCCAAAAATAGGGCAGGCTATGGCAACGCTATCCGAGGCCCCGCTTTTTATTGACGACACGCCCGGCATAACCGTATTGGAAATGAGAGCAAAAGCAAGAAGGCTTCAGGCAGAACATGGTCTTGGACTAATTATTGTCGATTACTTGCAGTTAATGAGCGGTCGTTATTCTGATAACCGAGTTCAGGAAATTTCGGAAATTTCGAGGTCTCTAAAGGGATTAGCCCGAGAATTAAATGTGCCGGTAATGGCTTTGTCTCAATTATCCAGACAATTAGAAAATCGGCCGGACAAAAGGCCGCAGCTTTCTGATCTTAGAGAATCCGGATCAATCGAGCAGGATGCTGACGTGGTAATGTTTGTTTATAGAGATGACTATTACAATAAGGATTCCGAAAAGAAAAATGTAGCTGAAATATTAATTAGAAAGCATCGAAACGGTCCAACGGGAGAAGTAGAACTTTATTTTGTGGCTGAGCAAATGGCATTTAAAAACATAGAAAAAAAGCGTGCATAAAAAATTTATACACTTATCCTAATAAATTAAATCTGATATATTAAGTATATTAATAATGGAGTTTGCATGGCAGCAGAAACAAAAAAACAAAAAGAAATAATTGAAACCGAAAAACAGGTTGGAAAGTTCTCTATAGTTGGAGCGGCTAACACAGTTTTAGATATTAGTTTATTCAATTTTGGCATTAAATTTTTTAGTTGGCTTCCATGGCAGGCAAATGTTTTTTCAACTAGTATCGCTATGGCCAGCTCTTTCTATTTTAATAAAAAATGGACATTTAAAGATAAAAGTTCGGCAGACGCCTTAAAGCTACTAAAATTCATTGTTTTTACATTATTTAGCGCTTATGTTATTAATACCGGCATGGTTTATATTCTTACCTCAGTATTTACGACGCCGGGGATATGGGCTTATTCGATTATTCAGGCTTTAGGTTTGGGTGGTATTTTCAGTCAAACTTTTGTTATCAATAATTTTGCTAAATGTTGGGGAATTGCCTTTGCAATGGTTTGGAATTTTATCACGTATAAAAAATGGGTTTTCACAAAATAAAAAAATTTTTATTATTCAAAAACTCCGGTTTAAAAACCTTTTTTTTGAGATGTATAAAATTTGCCAAAAAAAACAAATATGAGATAACTTTTGGTCTAATTTTTCTTCTTGGAATCTTCCTGCGCTTTTTTAGGTTAAATATTTTGCCTCCGGGTGCTTACTTAGACGAAATAAATATAATCAATGACTCCATTCCTAATTTAAAAGTTGGTTCCGATATTTTTTATAAACTAATAATTATTTTAGCGTCCAAGATATCGGGAGATAATGTTCTGGTACTACTCAGATTTATATCGGCATTTTTTGGGAGCTTGCTGATTCTGTTTGTTTATTTGTTGTCTAAAGAATGGTTTAACATAAGAGTTGCCCTAATCGCTTCTTTTTTTACGGCTGTTTCTTTTTGGCCGCTAATGATCTCGAGATCGGTTGTTCATTCCAATATTATCCCCTTAGTTCTCATAGCGCTTTTATACTTTGCCTCAATTGCCTTTAGAGAAAAGAAAAAAATTTACTTTATTATAACCGGTATAGTTTTGGCCGTGGGGCTTTATTCCAGCATCGTTTTTTGGCTTTTACCGGTACTTTTATATCCAACACTTTACTTTGTAAGTAGTAAAAAACCTAAAGTTCTTTCAAAATACAAAAAAGAAATTTTTTTGACAGAAATTATTAGCCTTCTGGCCATGGTGCCAATAATAATTTACATAATCTGGAATCCTTCCAGTCTATCGTTTATTTTTCCCGGAGTTACTGATGTTTTAAAAAACGGCTTTAAGAGCTTGCTGGCATTTAACTTTGAAAGCCCGCAAATGTGGAATGTAAATATTGGCGAAGAGCCGCTTTTAGATCCTCTTGTCGGAATAGCTTTTGTGGCCGGTATTTTAATTGCAATTAGATATCATAAAAAAATTAAGCAGCAAATTCTTCTAATTTCTTTCGTTTGTTTCATGATGCCGGCAATTTTCTCCACCAATTATCTTTACGGCTTAAAAATGGCAGGCGTAATACCGATCGTTTTCATTTTTGCCGCCATCGCCACGGATTGGGCACTTTCAAAATGGCTCGGCTTGTTTCCCTTTAATAAGAATGCAAGACGTTTGGGCTGGACATTATTTTTTATACTATTCTTTTTATCGGCAAGTTATAATATAGCCAAATATTATTTGGTTTGGGCCGGAGCGCCGGAAACTTATCTGATATACAATGAAGACCTAGTTGCCGAGTCGAAGTATTTGAATAATTTAGGGTCGGGGGTTAACGGTTATTATACTGCCGGGGCAAGAAGTAATATTCTAGATACATTATCAAGGCGAAAAGCCAAAAAAATTTCCCTCGAAGAAATTGGCGACTTAAGTCTAAAAGGCAAAAATGTGTTTGTTATTCCGGCAAGTGATAATATATACTTAAATAAGGTTCAGGAAAAATTTCCGGAGGGAGAACTGATGTGGTATGTTTCTCCTTATTCCAAAAAAATATTATTTAATATTTATAGTATAAATAAGGGCTAACTATGAGTGATAAAAAATTAATCTCTGTAATTATTCCAGGTCGAAATCAGGGCGAAGAATTAGGTAAAACTATTGATGATATTGCGAAGCATGCAAAAACCATCAATTATGACGTTGAGGTATTATATATCGATGGAAACTCTAGCGACAATTCTGTTGAAGTTGCCAAAAAAAGATCAGATCATTTTCATAGACTCGAGGTTTTATCCGATCCGCCTGATCGAAGAGGCAAAGGCGGGGCAGTTCAGCTGGGAATGGCTGAAGCAAGTGGTGACTACAAAATGTTTATGGACGCCGATAATTCTACAAATTTTCGAGAAATTGAC